>JBAPYY010000113.1:0-2702 GCA_049284975.1 Occallatibacter sp. | reverse complement strand
TTGCAGTCCATGATGAAGCGCGCAGCCTTTTGCGCGCTCTCGGTATAAATGACGCCGCCAAACTCTGTGCGTTTCATTCCCGCCGCCGGCCCGGTCGCCACGGTCTGGCTCTGGTGCATCTTCTGGTTGGCGACAATGCCAACTGCGCGGCCGCCGATGCGCGCGTATCCGCAGAGGACCGTCCGGCCAAAATCGGCCTTGTACTCGTCGAACTGGCTGCCATCCACAATGCGCGCAATTATCTCGCGCATCTCGTAGACATTGCTCGCGCCCGGCTCGGGATTGAGCAGGCCATACATGTCCTCGGCCGGAAACTTCGGTGCATCACGCTTCGAGTCGAATTCCACGCGATTGAATATCTCCGCCTCGGGAACTGCGCCCATCTTGCCAACCAAAGACCGCAGCCGCGCAATGCAGAGATAATCGTTAGGCTCCTTGAAATCTACCGTTCCGGAGATCTCGGCATGCATCGCCGCGCCGCCCAGCTCCTCGGCGCCTGTCTTCTGGCCGATGGCCGCCTGCACCAGCGAGGGCCCGGCCAGAAACAGCCCCGACCCCTCGGTCATCAACACGGTATCGGTCATCACCGGCAGATATGCGCCGCCCGCAACACACATGCCCATGATCGCGGTGATCTGAGGAATCCCCTGTGCACTCATCACCGCGTTGTTCCGAAAGATCCGCCCGAAGTCGTCGGTATCCGGAAAAACATCCTCTTGCAGCGGCAGAAAAACGCCGGATGAATCCACCAGGTAAAGCGTGGGAATATGGTTCTCCATCGCGATGGTCTGCGCGCGCAGCACCTTCTTGGCGGTCATGGGGAAAAAAGCACCGGCCTTCACCGTCGCATCGTTGGCGATGATCATGCACAGCCGACCGCTGACACGCCCCAGGCCTGTCACAACGCCCGCGCCGGGAGCGCCACCGTATTCGCCATACATGCCGTGCGCGGCCCAAAGCCCGAGTTCCAAAAACTCCGCGCCTTCATCGAGCAGCAGTTTGAGCCGCTCACGCGCTGTGAGGCGGCCCTTGGCGCGCTGCGCATCGGCGGCCTTTGCCCCGCCGCCATGGCGAATCCTGTCTTCTTCAGCGCGCAACTCGGCCATCAGCGCCGCCAGCGCTACGCGATTCGCCTGCGCCTTCGCGTCCGGTGCGGCGAGGCTCGAGCCTAGAGCGTTGTCCAGCTTCAGGTTGGCAGTCATCACGTCATCCATCAAAACTCGAAAGAATATAGCATATCCGCTATTGCACACGTTCACGCCTTTGCGGGTTTTTGTGGGGAACGGTTCAAGTAATTAGTTTAATTTTAATGAGTTATGAGGCGCGCCACCGCTTCGCAGGCAAAACCGCAAAAAAACAGGTTGGCGAAACGGCGAGCTAGCACGTGTGGCTGCATGCGCATATTAGAGACTGAATCGAATTAATCCTCGCGCAGTGCGACCATTGGTTCCACGGCCATGGCGCGTCGCGCAGGCAAATAGCATGAGCCGAGGGCCGCAAGCGCCAGAAGAGTCCCTATCAGCAAATACATCACCGGGTCCCACACGTTGACCACGACAAAGCTCCCTACGGTGCGCGCGGCAAGCAATGCCACGGCCAGGCCGATCCCAAGGCCGGAAACGACAATCAGGATCGATTGACGGTAGATCATGGTGAAGACAGAGTTCCGGCTGGCCCCAAGCGCCATGCGCAAGCCGATCTCATGCACGCGCCGGCTGACGGCGTAAGAGACGACGCCGTACAAGCCAATGATCGCCAGCGTCAGACCAAGACCGCCCATGATGGCGGCAAGCGTGGCCCCGATCTGAAATAGCAAAAGGCCGTTAAGCGTGTAAAGCCCCTCGCGCATGGATTGCACCTGGAAGAGCGGAAGTTGCGGGGCAATATCGTGGATGGTTTTCTGGACAGTTGGCGCAAGAGCAAGGGGGTCGCCCTCAGTCCTCAATTGGAAGACCATCAGGCTGTTTCCGGCAACATGCTGGGCATAGGGAAGGTAGAAATATGGCCGCGTCCTGCCGCCGCCGAAGATCTGAAATTCCGCGTCGCGCACGATTCCCACTACTTCGAGCTTGCGATCTTTTTCGCTTGCCATGCGGAAGGTATGGCCTATGGCATCCTGATTGGTCCAGTACTTTTTGGCGGTGCTCTCACTGATTATCGCGACATCCCTGCCGTGCTCATCGTCCGAGTCAGTAAACGCGTGGCCGTGCAGAATGCCTATCCCCATCACATCGAAATACTCCGGTGAAATGACACTGTAACCCGCGCCGAATGCGCCGGGATCAGTTGGAGCCGGTGCGCCATCAATGATCATCGTATCGCCGCCATTGCCGAAGTAACCCAGCGGAACCGAGTTGGCGTGGCTCACGGAGGTGACCCCGGCTAACTGATGAAGACGGGCTGCGATGTCCCGCGCCATTGCGCGAGTTTGCGCATCTTTCATCCCGATCTCATTGCTATCGAAGGCAACGTTGAGGACATGATCGGGCTTGAAACCAAAATCCATGGTCTGCATGGCTGTGAGACTTCGCACGAACAGCCCCGCTACTACCAGCAGCACAAGAGATCCGGCTATTTGAAAGGCAACCAGGCCATCGCGGAACCAATGACGCCCTCCCGTAACGCCGCGGCCGCCTTCGTGCAAAACAGTATTCACATTCGCCCTTGCAATCCGCAGAGCCGGCACGGCTCCTACAACTATG
>JBAPYY010000112.1:0-5623 GCA_049284975.1 Occallatibacter sp. | reverse complement strand
GTTCAGCCCCTTTTGCGAGATGGCCTCCAGCGCGCACTCCGCCGGCCGACCCCACAGATAATCAATCACCACATCCACGCCTGCTTCCGCAATCTCGCTCTTGAACGCGGCTACCAGCGGATCATGTTCCTGGTCGAGCGGGATAATCGCATCCGCGCCCAGCGCCTTCAGCTTCTCCAACGCCTGCGGATTGCGCCCGGCTGCAATCACGCGCCGCGCTCCCAGCCGTTTTGAGACCTGCACCGCAAGTTGCCCGGCCACGCCTGTTGCGCCCAGAATCAGCACGCTCTCCCCGTGGACAAACTTCGCGCGCGCCTTCAGCGCAACCCACGAAGACATGGCAGGATTGGCAATCCCCGCCGCCGTCGCGTCATCCAGTCCTGCCGGTAGAGGTATGCACATCCAATTCGCCGCCAGCGTGCGCTCGGCAAAAGTACCGAAAGGGCTGCGCGCCGCGCCGAAAAACACTCTCGTGCCGTCCTCCAGCCTCCCCGCGCCGTCCACTCCAGGCACAAACGGAAGTTCTCCAGTGCTGCCGTAGTGCGTGCCGTTCGCCAGAGCTTTCACAATGGGGTGAAGACCAGCAGCAGTAACTGTCACCGCAAGCTCTCCTTCAGCCGCGACGGGGTCGTCAAAGGTTGCATAAGTTGGCGGCGCATCAAAGGCGCTCACAACGGCTGCGCGCATGAGTTTTCTCCTTGGGGTTGATCAATTGTTCTGTCGCGGAAACCAGTCGGGGAATCTGGCTTACCCCGGATTCTATTGCATCTCCCGCCCGAACTGGAAGCCTGCAATCTATTCGGCAGTGGGTCAAATGATTTCCACAAGAGGATTCGCCGCACATTCTCTCTGTTCTCAAGGAGGAGCGCAATGAGAATATTGTGGGAACATGAATTCTTGCCCAGAACTCATCACGCCCTGGTGGCATTGGCATCCCTACGTTGGTGTATTCATTGTCATCTTTGGTTTATTGGGGGTGCTTGTGCCCCTGCTTAGAGAAAAGCTAGGAAAGCGTGAAAAGGCCGTATGGACGGTCATCTTAGTAGGGCTGGCATTATTGGAATTGCGAACCCTCCACTACGACGGAATAGAACACGAGGAGATCGAGAATCACGATAGATGCGTTCAGCTAAATAATTTTCAACAAATCGCAAATGGAATCAAACAAGAATTGGATGACACTAGCAAACTTCTAGACTTGGAGCAACAAGGCCGTTCACCGAATCTCTCACCAAAGGAGGAGGAAAGCCTCATTAAGAAGTGGGGGCAAGTGTCTAAGCTCCAGACGAAAGTCGTTGATGGTGCCGTTTCGAGCCCAGAACACCCAAAACAATTTCAACAAGGCAAGAGAACTATTAACGCAGAACTGCTTGGCGCTACGCTGAATAGGGGGGAGCCTGCGGGGGCAACCGTAATCAACGACGGTACTAACGAGGCCGGTAATCTCGCAAATCAATTAGTGATCGGTTTGCGATTTGGTCGGTGGCAGGCCGGCGGAGACAATGTCAAAATCGGAGACCCGGAATTCTTTCCTGACAGCCTGACAATCGAAGTTTCCGCAACTCCTGTATCCTCAGAAGATCATTCCGTGGCCGAAGGAAAAGCACTTTTAGCCGCCCTAAAGAAACAGGGTATTGAAGGAACCTTGCGATTTACAACTTTAGCTTTTCCACCTAACTTTATGCGGATCAAGGTTGCGGGACAGTAGACTTATGCAACCATAATCAAACCATCCAACAACGACCGGCCGGGTGCCCCATCCATGCGACTTCTTTCTGTCGCATGGGTGGGATAGCACAAATGCCGGGTGCCCCATCCTTTTCGCGCTTTCTGCGAAATGGGTGGGACCTCACAATCCCCCACTCCACTTTGCAGATAATTCCCTTCCCGCCCCGCACAATGAAATCAGAATCCGCGCCAATCCGCCTTGCAAGGAGAACCCTCATGACCGAAGAATCAAGCTTCATCCCCGAAGAATCCGCCCCCGCCATCCCCCAAAACCCCGCCATTGTCCGAGCCCGCGCCATAGCGAAACGCGCCAACAACGCAGCACTCGAAAAAGGCAAGGAAACCTACTACGCCACTAAGGACGCCAACCAGGCCTATCGCAGAGCCATGCCTCCGCTCACCGGACAGGAAAACATCAGCAACTTTATCGCCTGCGTCGCCCACGGAATACTCATCGACGCAATCGATGGAAGAGACGCAACCAGGCTCCTCTACGCCGCGCAGGTTGCCCTTGCCACAGTTCGAAACCAACCTTCCCCTCCCAAAGAAGCGACAGTCTGAGGCCCCCTACCCCCCTATTTTTATTTTCAAAACCATGCAGATTAATTCAGCATTGTGGAAATCTCCGATGAGGCCGCGCTCTCGCCGGGTGCCCCATCCTCGCCGCGTCTTTGTTTTTGCGGCTAGGGTGGGACAGCACAGACACCGGGTGCCCCATTTTCGGCGCGATTTCGTCGCGCCTAAAGTGGGATAGTTCCACCTATCTACAGCTTTTTATGGCTTTTTATAAATCCAGTTTACGCACAACGGAATCAGATATAGCGCACACACAAACCCTGTTCCCGCTTGCAATCTGACGATGCATCCTGCCACACTGAAATCGTGGCCACCCAGACAATCGTCATCCTCGATTTCGGTTCGCAATACACGCAACTGATTGCGCGGCGCATTCGCGAGCAGAACGTCTTTTCCGTTGTGCTGCCCTGCACCGCGCCCCTGGCTGAAATCAAAGCTCTCAATCCGCTCGGCCTCATCCTCTCCGGCGGGCCATCGTCGGTTTATGATTCTGACGCGCCTGCGGCCGACCCCAAGCTGCTCGATCTCGGCGTCCCCGTGCTGGGCATCTGCTATGGGCTGCACTTCATCGTCCATCACCTTGGCGGCAAGGTTCGCTCAGGCTCCAAGCGCGAATATGGCCACGCCGAAGTCAGCATCGAAGACAGCGCGACCGAGTTGTTCGCAGGCTTGCCACCGACTCTTCAAGTCTGGATGAGCCACGGCGACGAAGCGCTCCTGCTGCCCGCAGGATTTCACCGCATCGCGGTCAGCGAAAACGCCCTGGCCGGCATCGCCAATCAGCAGCGCCGCATCTGGGCCGTGCAATTCCACCCTGAGGTGCACCACACGCCGCTCGGCTCGCACATCATCAAAAATTTTGTCTTCCAAATCTGCGGCGCGGCGGGCGACTGGACCCCTGCACACTTCATCGAAACCACAGTCGCCGCCATCCGCGAAAAAGTCGGCGCGGGCCACGTCATCTGCGGGCTCTCCGGCGGCGTGGATTCATCCGTCGCGGCAATGCTGGTGCACCGGGCCATCGGCGCCCAGCTAACCTGCATCTTCGTCAACAACGGCGTCCTGCGCAAAAATGAATTCCAAACTGTGCAAAAGAATATGCGCGACAAACTCGGCCTGAAAGTCGTCGCCGTGGACGCCGGTCAACGCTTTCTGAATCAATTGGCCGGAATCATCGATCCCGAGACAAAACGCAAGCGCATTGGCGCCGAGTTTATCGCAGTCTTCGACGACGAGGCCGCACGCATCGCCAAAGAAACCGGCGGTGTCGAATGGCTGGTTCAAGGCACGCTCTATCCGGACGTGATTGAATCGTCCAGCGTAAAAGGCCCCAGCCAGACCATCAAGAGCCATCACAATGTTGGCGGATTGCCGCTGGGCATGAAGCTCAAGCTGATTGAGCCCCTGCGCGACCTCTTCAAAGATGAAGTCCGGCGCATCGGCCGCGACCTTGAAATGCCCGAGGAGATTCTTGGCCGGCAGCCGTTTCCCGGACCAGGTCTTGCCGTCCGCATCCTCGGCGAAGTGACTCGGGAGCGCGTCGCGCTGCTGCAGGAGGCCGATGAAATCGTTGTCGCCGAAATCAAAGCCGCCGGGCTCTATTCGTCCATCTGGCAGAGCTTTGCCGTCCTGCTGCCGGTGATGAGCGTGGGCGTAATGGGCGACCAGAGAACCTACGCGTACACAGCAGCGGTCCGCGCCGTGCACTCCGAAGACGGCATGACCGCCGACTGGACGCCGCTTCCCTACGAAGTGCTCAAGCGCATCAGCAGCCGCATCGTCAACGAGGTGCGCGGCATCAACCGCGTGGTCTACGACATCACTTCGAAACCGCCGGGAACGATAGAGTGGGAGTAACTTGGGAAACTCCGCATAATGGGAAGCGAATTCAAAATGGCTATCAAGATCAACAAGGTTACGGAGCTGCTCTACTCAGCCGAACTGACACTGCCAGATATGCCGGCGGTGAATGACGAATGGTCGACACCAAAGCCAATGGGTGCAGACCAACTGATTGAGGAACTCCTGAAACGGGGCGCACACCAAACGGACATTGGCGACGCTTTTTACTCGGCAGATCCGCACTGGCTAGGCAAATAGATGTTTTGAAAGGGCACGGATTTATCCGTGCCGCAAATGCGAGAAAATGGAAGCGGGCTTTAGCCCCTGAGGGAACGCGCCCTTACTGCTTCCTTTCCAAACGCAACGATACATTCACAGTGTGAGCGTCATCATCCCTGGTCAGCTTATATATGCAGTTGGCGCTCGCAAAAGTTCGTCCGAGCGCGGAACGCGGATCTTGTTTGCCAAAGTAGCTGCGCAGCGCGCTTTCATCGAAGACCGCGCCGGCGGGCAACTTCCATGCAGCCACCATCGCGGCGCGAAGGTCGTCGGCAGTGTTTTCAATGGTCAGTTTGCCCATGGTATAAACCGGGCCCGGCTGAACCTCCAAGGCGTAATTTACGATGCCTGCAGCCTCGTCGAACTGAGCATGCGGCGTGACAACGCAGTCCATATAGCCTTTGGACTTGTACTGTCCCGTAACAAAAGACACGGCTGTTCGAAGATTGATCCCTTCCTTGAGGGATAAGGAAGTCTCGACCCTATTCGTCACGAGTCCGGCGGCCTTGTTGATCTCCGCCAGGGTCAGTTGCTCGCCGGATGGAAGAATGATGGAACCCAGCGTGTAATGCCGCCCCTCCTCGATGGTTACGTTAAAAGGAACGTCGATCGTCTGGCTGCTGACAATTGGATTACCTGGCCGCTCGGCATGAACCTTGACGGCAGCATAACCTTCATCAACGTAGAGCGAAGTAAATGCGCCTTCTATGTTTCCCGCTGTCTCTTCCGTGTCGAATGCGGTCTTCGCGATTCGATCCGCCACGTGTTTTACTTTGGCTTGCATCTCTGCCGAGACGCCTTCCAGACGAATCTCACCCACCCGCACCGGCGGCGCTGTGATGGAAAAACTCATCGCAGTCACCTTGTACAGTTTTTCGTCGGTGTAGGGCGTGGCCGTAACGGTAGCTTTGATGCCCTTTGCCGCAAGCATCTCTTCCAGAGCGCCACGTACACCTTCGAGCAGCCCGCCTTCGACCGGCACTTTGCCGTGGTAAAGCGGGAAGCGACCGTGCAGCGCGGTATCCAGTCCCTCGCCCGGCATGAGCGGCAGGTTCCTCAGGCGAATCGGATAGAGATCGGTGTGCGGAATCAGCTTATAGACAAGGTCCGCCCCGTCGAAACTGAAAGCAAGGCTCTCGAAGACGCCTGTGTCCATCAGCTTCTGCGAGTGTTCCTTCATGTCGGCATAGGCGAGGAC
>JBAPYY010000111.1:0-6285 GCA_049284975.1 Occallatibacter sp. | reverse complement strand
TGCAGGTCTTGAAAGGAACTAAGCGTAAAGCCTTACCGGAGAGATGGCCGAGTGGCTGAAGGCGCACGCTTGGAAAGCGTGTTTACTCGAAAGGGTAACGTGGGTTCGAATCCCACTCTCTCCGCCATTACTTTTGTTATCTAGCACTTACGTCGTGGTGATATTACAACTGATATCAAGTTGGAGGATCACCATTGAATCGCGAGTGCAGTGTCAGCAAACGAGTCCAGACACCCCAAGGGCTTCGCTATTGCCCCGTCGTTCTCTCCGGAAACGGAAAAATCAAACCTGACGCAGTCCTAGTCAACGGCAAAGAAGAACGGCATCCCGAAGGTTCGTATTACATCTCCTGGTACGACGGGAAGCGGCTCATGCGCCTCTCGGTCGGCAAAGATGCGTCTACGGCGACTGCCCGTCGTCTTCAAAAAGAAGCTGAACTCAATGCCATGAACAACGGCCTTGAGGTCGTGCCCGAGAACGGCGACAACGGCCTTCACACACTCGCAGGAGCGGTCACTGACTTCCTGGAGGAAACAAGGCTCACGAAGAAGCCCAAGACGCTGGCCGCGTACGGGACGGCTCTGGACTACTTTCAGGAATCCTGCCCCAAACTCCACCTCGAAGATATTGAACGCAGAGACCTCCTCAAGTTCGCTGCGTTTCTCCGCGACGATAAGGATCAGGCTCCCCGCAGTTGCTGGAACAAGTTCGCAAACGTGATGTCCTTCCTGAAGGCGAATGGGATTCGCGGACTAGCCAAAAAGAACGACTGGCCTCGATATACGGAAGAGGAGCCTGAGACGTACGAGGACGAAGAACTCATCTCTCTATTCGCAGCGTGTGACGCGAAAGAGAGGCTATGGTACGAATTCTTCCTGATGACGGGCATGCGGGAGCAGGAAGTCATGTACGCGTATTGGTCGGATATTAATCTCACGCATTCGACTGTTCGGGTCAGTCACAAGTCCGACCGCGGATGGACACCGAAGGCGTACAAAGAGCGCGAAATTCCCATCCCTTCGAAGCTCGTCAAAAGTCTGAAGGCGTGGAAGGCGAAAGCGAATAAGACATGCCCCCTCGTGTTTCCGACGTCCGGGTGCAATGTGAAGATGAATTTTCTGGACGATCTGAAGGCCGTCGCCCAGCGTGCGGAACTTGATGAAGACAACTTTTGGCTCCACAAATTCAGAGCTACTTTTGCGACGCGGCACCTGTGGAACGGCATAGACCTCCGCACGGTGCAGATGTGGCTCGGTCATTCCGATATGGAGAGCACGATGCGCTATCTCAAGCCGTCGCGGAGTCAGACCGTAAAGGACAAAGTGAATTCGACATTCCAGGAGGTTCAGCAGTGACACAGACAAGCGTTCTAGATAGCCCAAATCCGCATCGGTTGATGAGCCTCGCATCCCGCATCAAAGCGATTCACCGCGCTTTGAATGCTGAAGAGCTTGCTGAATTGCTCCAAGTCTCCAGACTCACGATTCTCCGACGGGCAAAAAAGGGCAGCATTCCGTCATTCCGCGTGGGCTCTTGCGTCCGCTTCGATTCGGCTGCGATCGCCAAGTGGCTAATGCAACAGGGTGTTCAGTCGATGTCCAATCCGACATCTAGTGCCTTAGCAAAACCTCCGAAGAAGGCGGGACGATGACGAGCGTCTGTACATCGCGACCTGGGTGCCCCTGCGCCTTCTGCACCTCAGGTGCGCGAGGAGATGAAGGCGAACCCTCGTCCGCTTCGTTACGTTTCGACAGACGAAGAGACGCGGCTGATCGAAGAGTTCATGCGAAAGTACGAGAAGGGGCGTGGGGAGAAATAGGCGCTCGGCACGGCACTGACGTGGTTGGCCGTATGCAGGGCGAAATAGCGTCGTCGGTCACTTCAGGAAACGGCGATGGGGGCAAGATCCTAACTGTTGCCCGAGATCAATGAGTGAAATCGGGATGTTGGTGCGCCGGGATAAACCGGCATGAAAGTAGAGGATGAAAGAGCCTTACGAGAAAGGAGTAGCGATCCACTTGGCCTCGAGTCTTGCGCTGCTACCGCGAGGGACCCAGCGAAGCGTAGATAGAGGATAGGCGGGGTGGGACATTGAGCTGCGAAAACATACAACCCGGATGCCGACGCGGTCAAAATGCGCGGAAGGCAACATGAACAGGGGCGCTAGCGCGAGTCCTTATTCAGTCCGGCGTAGTCGAAGACCCCAGACACGCCTAGAAACTTCATGCACGAGAACCGGGAGACCTCGCGGACACCTGCCGTCAAACCAGGCAGCAGGCCGGCGGGCGAAGGCCAAAGCCACACGGCTCGCATGTACGTCCCCGAGGAGTCACACAGCGGCATACTACCTATGAGTCAATCGAACAAAGACAGAAAACCGTCCGCGGAGAATGAGGAGGGAAGGCCGCTGATCAAGGAGAACGCTGGTCAACCTAACACGCACCCGACACAGAGCGGGAAACGTGTGTCCCAGGGGTTGGCGGGTGTGCGGAAAGCAGCTAGGGATAATAAGGAGATGAAGTTCACCGCCTTGCTCCACCATCTGACCATCGATCTGCTCCGGGAAAGCTTTTACTCATTGAAGAGGAAGGCCGCACCGGGAGTAGACGGGGTCACTTGGCAGGAGTATGAAAACGGGTTAGAAGATCGGCTGACCGATCTTCATGGCCGAGTTCATCGTGGAGCATATCGTGCGAAACCCTCGCGAAGAGTGTACATAGAGAAAGCAGATGGAGGGCAACGTCCATTGGGGGTTGCGGCCATGGAAGACAAAGTTGTCCAACAGGCCGTGGTTACCATCCTCAACCAGATCTACGAGGAAGACTTTCTCGGTTTCTCGTACGGTTTTCGCCCGGGGCGCAGCCAGCATCAAGCGCTGGATGCGCTGTCGTACGCGCTCCTGAAGAAGAAGGTGAACTACGTTCTTGATGCCGACATTCGAGGATTTTTCGATAACCTCGACAAAGTTGGATGGTCAAGTTCGTGGAGCATCGCGTCGCCGATCCCCGCATCCTGCGGCTGATCCAGAAATGGCTCAACGCGGGAGTGATGGAGGAAGGCAAATGGTCGGACACGCAGACAGGGAGTCCGCAAGGTTCGGTAATTTCACCGCTTCTCGCGAATATTTACCTGCACTACGCTTTCGATCTCTGGGTGGACGTCTGGCGCAGGAAATGGGCGCAAGGCGACGTGGTCGTCGTCCGCTATGCGGACGACATCATCCTCGGATTCCAGCATCAGACAGAAGCCGATCGTTTCCTAGAAAACTTTCGGGAACGGCTGGGAAAGTTTGGGCTGGAGCTCCATCCCGACAAGACGCGCCGGATCGAGTTCGGCAGGTTTGCCGAACAAAACCGGGAACGCAGAGGGGAAGGTAAGCCGGAAACGTTCGACTTCCTAGGCTTCACGCACATCAGCGGGAAGAACGGATTAGGGCGATTCATGGTGAGGCGCAAGACGATCCGCAAGCGCATGCGGGCCAAGCTGCGGGAGATTAAGCAGCAACTCCGTGAGCGTATGCATGATCCTGTGCGCCAAACCGGACCATGGCTCAAGTCGGTCGTGCAAGGCTACTTCAACTACTACGCGGTACCGGGCAACCTCGCGAGTCTGGGGGTGTTTCGGGATCGGGTGCTGGCGCTTTGGTGGCGAACTATTCGTCGCCGCAGCCAGCAACGCCGGATCTCATGGACACGCATCCTCGTTTTGGCTCAACGCTGGTTTCCTCAACCGCGAGCGCTCCATCCCTTTCCTGATGCCCGCTTCGCCGCCAGTCATCCGAGATAAGAACCGGATGCGCTAATAAGCGCCCGTCCGGGTCTGTACGGGGGGCAACCAGTAATGGTTGTCCCTACCGTGATCAACAGCTACGGCTTATAATGCGTCTCAATCCGAGCACTAGGGGGTTGGTTCGCATGAGGTTGCTTGCGCCATACGCTGTCTGGCTGGTTTACTGCTCCCTCGCGGCAGCGCAGGACGCGCCGAAAGCTCAGGTTCGGTTCTTCAACGATTCCGCGAAAGCTGTCGGCTTCTACGTCGATGGCCAGTTCGGCTGCTCCATTCCGGCAAACCCCGATGGGAACAATGCGTACTGTGACGCCGAAGCCGCTATCGGTAAACACAAGATAAGCGTAAAAGAAGCAAGACTCCCCATCCAATCCTGCGATCTCTACCTTGGTCGAGCCGGTGCTGAGGCCAACCTCTCCAAAGCTGAACGTCTCAACTGCTTTACAATTGCCGCCGGTCAATGAGTGTAATCGCGATTTTTCACCAGTTGAGCCATGGTCTGCTGCTTAACCCCCGGCTCAAGTAGAGGTATGTCGCCCTGCGCCAATCACGAGCAGCCGCGACGATCTCGCGGCGTTTCCAGTGTGCCCGACCGAGGGTGCGATGTAGCCATGGCTCTGCTGGGTGTAGTTGGACCGCCCATTGGAGCTGTCGGAGGGCTGCGTCAACCTGCTTGCATTGGAGATATGCTTCGCCGAGGTTGGCGTGCGCTTCCATAAAATTCGGATTTATCTCTGCGGCTCGCTTGAATGCCGTTATAGCTCCATCGAAGTCGCGTGTTTCTCTACGCGCCATTCCGATGACTACATACGGTTCGTCGTAATCAGGGTCGATGGCCAATGCTTTTTCGGCAGCGCGGACCGCATCAGGGTAATGATGCAGGTGGAAATGGAACAGGCTGATGTTGTACCACCCAATGGCGAAATCAGGGTTTAGCTCCACAGCATGGGAATACGCTTCGATAGCCTCTGAATATCTCTTCAGTCTTCCACAGTTAAAGCCAATGCTAACGAACAGCGTCATGTCTTGTGGATTTAACTCGGCCCCGCGTCTGAAGGCATTAATTGCCCTCGTGTATTGTTGCGAGTTCACGTAATCGACCCCAAGATTGCAGTACGCCTGCCAATCTTTCGGGTCGAGGCGAATGGCCCGGTTGTAAGCCTTGATTGCCGGTTTCAACTCGCCGAGTTCGCCATAAGCAACTCCCAGATTGTAGAAAGTCTCTGGGAAATTGGGGTTCAACCGAGCGGCTTCAAGATACTCTTTTACGGCCTCAGCGAACCTGCGTTCCGATGCCAGTGCGATTCCCGCTTCATGGTGTTCGGCGGCAGAGCGACTCGGCAAGGTAACTTTGCTCACGACGCTGGTGATTCTATCGTGTTTGCCGCAACTGTTGAAACCAGGCGATTTCGCTCATTGACCCGACGATGAGTGTAACCGCGATTTTTCGTAAACTAAGGTTCGAAAGTGGTTGTCGAACGTTGTCTTACCGAAATATTTAGCGCGAAGAAGAAGTTCGAAAGCTTGTGCCGTGTTTCCTGCAGTCGGCGACCAAAACAGGAGCATCTATCATTGCTCGGCCAACCAAAGCACTGGCGAAGACAACTTTCTCGAATGCAGCGATTTCTGCGTCCGGTAACCCATAAATGATCTCTTCGGGCAGCATAGGGGAGATTTTTGCCCCTTCCCGTATTGCCTTCGTCCACAGATCGGTCGAAGGCCATGCACCCTTAAATGCTTTGTTTGGATCAGTTGTATCCGTATCGTGCTCGTAAACCTTGCCCGCGGCTTTGACCAGAATCTCCACTGCTTTTTTGGCGGCGTCTACGTCACCCATCTTTAGATAAAGCTCAGGCAGTCTGTCGATTCCGATCATCTCTTGAGAGGTTAACTGATCCTGAATTGTCGAAAACTCGTCCAAAGCCGACTTTGACACAGATAGTTGTTTTGCAGCAGATTTCTCGGCAATTCCAAGAAGTGCGTCCGAGCGCGGTGACGATGACTCGGACGTCCCGTGTACGGGCAACGTAAGCGCAGCTGCCAATGCTTCTGCGGGGTCTGTGTCGGCTTTTGTGAGGACATCTTCAACGCGATCCTGTATCTGGGCGCTAATCTGCTGCTCGGCTGCTGCATTCTCTAGACCTGATCCACCAGCGGCAATACCACCATAAGACAAAGTCGTGTTGTGCGACTGGAGTGACTGCATGCCTCCGGGGAAAGCCTTGAGCTGTTCGGCAACGTCCGTCTGCTCACGCAAAAGGCCTTCTGCCTTGGCGCTATCGAGTTCCTCAAGGATCGGCAAAAGCTGAAAGAGGCGAAGAGCGTAAGCTGAGTTCAAAACTACGCTCCCCTTGACCGATGACATCGAGTAGTGTGATTCGGAGTCGTTATCCTTCGTGGCATCCAGAACCTTGTCGACGGCTTCCAGCACGAGCCCTGGAGGAACTTCTTTCCAGGTGCGCTCAATGAAGATTCCAATATCATCGCCACCCAAGTTTG
>JBAPYY010000110.1:0-7479 GCA_049284975.1 Occallatibacter sp. | reverse complement strand
ACCGAATTCTGGATCAGTCGACGTCGGAGATTGTGGAGACTGCGAAGCGAACCGGAGCCCGCCTGGCTGGTCCGATTCCACTGCCCACGATGAAGAATAAATATTGCGTGCTGCGTTCGCCGCACGTGGACAAGAAATCGCGGGAGCAGTTTGAGATCCGCACGCACAAGCGGTTGCTCGACATTCTCGAGCCGACGCAGCAGACAGTGGACGCGCTGATGAAGCTCGACCTGCCCGCCGGTGTCGATGTCGAGATCAAAGCTTTCGAGAAGTAGGGACTGGCCGTCCAGGCGGACGCGCCCTTCGGGCGCAGAGGAACTGGCAGCAGCGCAAGACTTAAGAACGTTCGCAGCCCGCGAAGGGCCCGGCAGTGCGGTGAGTTCAACATCGCATGATGAGGAAAGGGAAACATGGCAGTTACAGGAATTTTGGGTAAAAAGATCGGCATGACGCAGGTCTTCGACGAAAAGGGTGATGTGCACCCGATCACGGTGCTGCAAGCCGGCCCCTGCGTGATTACGCAGTTGAAGACGCTGGCTAAGGACGGCTACGAGGCCGCGCAGATTGGATTGGTTGAGTTCGTCAAGACCAAGAACGTGACCAAGCCGCAGGCCGGGCACTTCGCGAAGACTGAAGCGCCGCCGGTGAAGGTCATTCGGGAAGTGGCTCTGGAACTGGACGCAGACGGCGTTGTGGCTACCAAGGCGGGCGACCGGGTGCTGGTGGACATTTTCTCTGAGGCAAGGTTCGTGGACGTGATTGGTACTTCCAAGGGACGGGGCTTTGCCGGCGTAGTACGCCGTCACGGTTTCGCCGGCGGACCCAAGTCGCACGGCCACATGTTTCAGGTGCAGGGCTCGATTGGCGCTTCCAGCTATCCTTCTCGCGTTTTTCCCGGTCAGCGCATGCCTGGCCACATGGGCGCCGAGCAGGTGACGGTTCGCAATCTGCGCATTCGCGGCATCGACCTGGAAGAGAACCTTCTCATGGTCGAAGGCGCGGTGCCCGGAAGCCGCGAAGGCTATGTGCTGATCTCGAAAGCCAAGATTCCACCGCGCGAGCGCCGTGGCTTTGCCGGCTCGGGCACGGTCGATCCGTTGAAGGCTTCGAAGAAACTCGGCAAGCGTAAATAGGCACCTGTGGTGCGGCCAAACGCGCCTTGCGGCGCAAGGACATTGAGAGCTGGCAAGAGTTGCTGCCAGCAGAAGAAGAAGACGATGGCAAACGTGGATGTATTGAATTTGAACGGCGACAAGGTGGGCACGCTGGAGCTTTCCGACGCGCTCTTTGGGCCGGACTCGGTGAATGAGGCCCTGCTGTGGGAGGCGGTCAAGCACTACCGCGCCTCGCTGCGCCAGGGCACACATAAGACCAAGAGCCGCACCGAGGTAGCCGGATCGGGCAAGAAGCTGTGGAAGCAGAAGGGCACAGGCCGGGCTCGTATCGGTTCAGTGCGCTCGCCCCTGTGGCGTCACGGCTACACGGTTCACGGACCCCAGCCGCGCAGCTACGACTACGCTTTTCCGCGCAAGAAGCTGCTCGGGGCGTTGCGCTCGGCGTTGGCCGCAAAACTCGCCGACGGCAAGCTGACGGTGGTTGACACGCTCGAGATCAAAGAAGCCAAGACCAAGCTCTATCGCGCGGCACTCACCAAGCTCGATGTCACGCGCACAGCTTTGCTGGTCGAGAACAGCAAGACGCTTTCCCCGGCGCTGGTGCTGGGTGCGCGCAACCTCAAGGGAGTGGAACTGGTGCTCAATAACGAAGTGCACCCCTACGATCTGCTGCGCTATGAGCGGGCCATCTTCTCGACGGCTGCGATCGAGCAGTTGACGGAGATGCTGGAGAAAAATGCGTCGAAGCGCAAGCTCGCCGCTGAGACGGAGGCCGCCTGATGCCGACACTTTACAACGTGATTCGCCGCCCGCTGATTACCGAAAAAGGGCTGAGCGTGAAAGAAACCGAGGGGACGCTGGTTTTTGATGTCGCCCCCGACGCTTCGAAGACCGAGGTGAAGCAGGCCGTAGAGGCTCTCTTCAAGGTAAAGGTCTCCGGAGTGCGCACCGCAAATGTGATTGGCAAGGAACGCCGCCGCGGCAAGTTCACGGGCTTCAAGCCGGACTGGAAGAAGGCTTATGTCCGCTTGAAGCAGGGCGAGAAGCTGCCTGAGTACGTAAGCAACCTGTAAGAAGCTGCTATAAGCTCCTGGCTGGCCCGGTTGGGAATCGAATTCAGGAGTTGGGCGCAAAAGTTTGATGAGCAGGACGAGCAAGAGGCTGGCAGGTTAGGAGCTGAAAGCTTGTCAAGGACAAACGACTATGGCAATCAAGACATACAGACCGGTAACGCCGACCTTGCGTTTTAAAACCACGCAGGTTAATGACGACATTACGACAGATAGGCCGCACAAGCCGCTTCTGGCGGTCAAGCAGCGCACCGGCGGACGCCGCAATCAGGGCGACCTGACCATTCGCCATCAAGGTGGCGGCCACAAGCAGATGCTGCGCCTGATCGATTTCAAGCGCGAGAAATATGGGATTCCAGGGCGGGTTGCGACGATCGAATACGATCCAAACCGCTCGGCGCGCATCGCTCTGATTCACTATTTGGACGGCGAGAAACGCTACATCCTGCAGCCTGTAGGCCTCAAGGTGGGCGCGACAGTTTCCTCCGGGCCCGATGCCGACATTCTGGTGGGGAACGCGTTGCCGCTCAAGAACATTCCCTCCGGCACCACTGTTCATGCGATTGAGCTGAGGCCGGGCAAGGGCGCGCAGATGGCGCGTTCGGCCGGGACGCAGGCCCAGTTGGTGGCCAAGGAGGGCGAATATGCCCTGCTCAAGCTGCCTTCTGGCGAGACCCGCAAGGTGCTGGTTGAGTGCATGGCAACCATTGGCCAGGTGGGCAACACGGACCACGAGAACGTGTCCATTGGCAAGGCTGGACGCAACCGCTGGAAGGGGATTCGTCCCGCCAACCGCGGCGTCGTCATGAACCCCGTGGATCACCCGCACGGCGGCGGCGAGGGCAAGACCTCGGGCGGACGTCATCCGGTTACCCCTTGGGGCCAGCCGACACGCGGCTACAAGACGCGCAACAACAAGCGGACCGACGCATTCATTGTCAGCCGCCGGGCGAAGTAGAGGAGCTGAGGATTTATGGCACGTTCGACAAAGAAGGGCCCGTTCGTGGATGCGCACCTCACCGTCAAGATCGAGGTGCTCAATCAGGCCAACGACAAGAAAGTAGTCAAGACCTGGTCGCGCCGCTCGACGATCTTTCCTGAGTTTGTGGGCCACACCATTGCGGTTCACAACGGCAAGAAGTTTGTTCCGGTCTACGTGACTGAGAACATGGTGGGTCACAAGCTGGGCGAGTTTGCGCCCACGCGCATATTCAAGGGACACA
Source organism: Occallatibacter sp. (assembly GCA_049284975.1). GTDB lineage: Bacteria > Acidobacteriota > Terriglobia > Terriglobales > Acidobacteriaceae > Telmatobacter. Next base: position 4,071 of record JBAPYY010000110.1, on the reverse strand, counting down.
CCGGGGGCAGCAAGGCGGTCGAGACTACCGCCAAGCCGCGGTAAGGAAATGCAGCTAGTAGCTGATTTGAGGACAGACTAATGGCAGTCGAGACAAGAGAATACCGGGCCGAGGCCAAGTTCCAGCGCGTGTCGCCGCAAAAGGCGCGGCTGGTGCTCGACCTGATCAAGGGCCGGGGGGTCGAGGAGGCGCTCACCGTCGCGGCCTTCACCAAGAAGCGCATCGCGCCGGTGATTCACAAGCTGCTTACCTCGGCGCTGGACAACGCCAAGTATGTGGCTGGCGAGCAGGGCGTCGATCTGGACGTGGACAACCTCTACGTCAAGCTGGCCCTGGCCAACGATGGGCCGCGCATGAAACGTATTCGTCCTGCGCCGATGGGCCGCGCATTTCGCTATCAGCGCAGATTGACGCACATTGTTCTTTCAGTGGCCGAGCGTGAGGCAGCCGGAGGTCTGGTGACCAGGGTCGAAGCGCTCCCAGTCGAACCAAAGCCAGCCAAGGCTAAGGTTGAGGAATCGAAGGCGGCGCCCAAAGCAGCCAAAGTAAAGGCCGAAGAGCCGAAGGCGACGCCCAAGGCAACCAAGAAGAAGGCCAGCACCAAGGCCTAGAGGGTTTTGAGGAAAATAGCATGGGACAGAAAGTCCATCCTTACGGATTCCGGCTGGGAGTGAACAAGCCGTGGCGTTCGCGCTGGTTCTCCGAGCGCGACTATGACAAGCTCCTGGTCGAGGACGTGAAGCTCAAGGCTGAGCTGCGCGAAAAGCTGAAGGCCGCCGGCGTTAGCTCGGTAGAGATCGAGCGGCCGGGCAACAAGCTGCGCTTTCTTATCCGCACCGCCCGGCCGGGCATTGTGATTGGCCGCAAGGGCGCGGAAATCGACAAGCTCAAGACCGAGCTCGGCAAGCGCACCAACCGCGACGTGTTCATCGACATCATCGAGGTGAACAAGCCGGAGCTGGACGCGCAGCTGGTCTCCGAGAACATCGCGCTGCAACTGGAAAAGCGTGTCAGCTTCCGTCGGGCAATGAGGAAAAGTGTGGATTCGGCGCTGCGATTCGGCTGCAAGGGAATCAAGGTGAGGGTCTCAGGCCGCCTCAACGGAAATGAAATTGCCCGTTCGGAGTGGTATTTGCAGGGGCGGTTGCCGCTGCACACGCTCCGCGCCGACATTGACTACGGCTTCACCGAAGCGCACACGACGTATGGCGTAATCGGCGTGAAGACGTGGATCTATCGCGGCGACATTTACGAGCAGAAGCGCCGTCAGGCGCCCCCGGTGGGCACGTCGGTGTTTTAGAGACAGGGACTAGGGAATAGGGACCAGGGAATAGGGTCCCGTCCTCAAGTCCATTGGTTGTCAGGTGTTGAGGTTTGCAGTAAGCAGGCCGGGAAGCGAATTGCGACGGGATGAACCTAGTCCCTAGTCCCTATTCCCTAGTCCTTGGCTTTACGAGGTTTTCGCTATGTTGATGCCAAAGAAGGTGAAGTTCCGCAAGCAGCAGAAGGGCAAACGCCGGGGCAAGGCGTGGCGCGGCTCTACGATTTCGTTCGGTGAATATGGTCTGCGCGTCATGGAGTGCGGCTACATCACCGACCGCCAGATCGAAGCCAGCCGTATCGCCATGACCCGCTTCATCAAGCGCGGCGGCAAGATCTGGCTGCGCCTGTTCCCGGATAAGCCCATTACCAAGAAACCGGCTGAAGTTCGAATGGGTTCGGGTAAGGGCGCGTTGGACCATTGGGTTGCAGTGGTGCGGCCGGGCAAGATCCTCTTCGAGATGGAAGGCGTGGATCCCGCGACCGCGCGGGAAGCCATGCGTCTAGCGTCGAACAAACTGCCGTTGCTGACGAAGTTCGTGATGCGGCCAGGCGCTGAAAAGGTTGAGGCCGCGGCCAAGTAGGAGCAGCCGTTAGCTATTAGCTATTAGCTTTTAGCTGAGTGCGGAGTTGAAAAGGGTTAAGGCATTGGCTGGCGGTTAGCTTGCGGACAAAAGAGCTAAAAGCTAATGGCTAAGAGCTAGGAGCTTAGGAAATGGAACTCGAAAAGATTCGTAGTTTGAGCGACGAAGAACTGGCGCATCAGGCGAAGACCACCGCCGAGCAACTGTTCAGGCTGCGCTTTCAGGTCTCGCTGGGGCAGAACGACGGAGTGAAGAAGCTCCGCGAGATGCGTAGGGAGATCGCACAAATCAAGACTGTGGCCCGGGAGCGCGAACTGGGCATTCGCGGCGAGGCCGGCGATGCAGGCGCGGCCGCAGACAGCAAGAAGGGAGCCCGCTAAATGACGGCGACAAAAGAGGCAGTGCAGGCGCCGGCGGCCGTAGGCGCCCGGCGAAACGAGAAGGTTGGCCAGGTGGTTTCGACCAAGATGCAGAAGACCATTGTGGTCGAGGTCGAGATGCGCAAGGCTCATCCGAAGTACAAGCGGATTGTGCGTTCGACCAAGAAGTTCTACGCCCACGACGAGCAGAGCTCGGCGCGGACGGGGGACGTAGTTCGCATCCGCGAGACCCGGCCGCTGAGCAAGCTGAAGCGGTGGTCGCTGGAAGAGATTGTTCGGCGTTCGTCGCTGGGCCAGATTGAAGACGCGGCACAGGCCAGCACGGCGGCCGCGAAGTAAGGCACCGAGCTTCTAGCTTCTAGCCGCTAGCTTTTAGCTGGTTTGTCGGGAAGTCAGGTTGCTTTGAAAACGGCGAAAGCTAAGGGCTAGCAGCTAGCAGCTAAAAGCTGGAAGCTGGCGAGGAGAAGAACCCATGGCAGTGCAAATGAGAACCATGCTGGCGGTGGCCGATAACTCCGGCGCGCGCAAGCTGCAAGTGATTCTGCCCCTGGGCGGCGGACTCGGCAAGAAGGCCGGTCTGGGCGACATTGTGACCGCCGCGGTGAAGGAAGCTTCGCCGGATGGAACCATCAAGAAGGGCAAGGTGGTGAAGGCGGTGATTGTCCGCACCCGCAAGGAGTATCGCCGGCGCGACGGCACCTATATCCGCTTTGACGAGAATGCGGCTGTGGTGATCGACGATGCGCACGAGCCGGTGGGCACGCGCGTCTTCGGACCGGTAGCCCGCGAACTGCGCGAGAAGAAGTTTTTGAAGATTGTTTCGCTGGCCCCCGAAGTTGTCTAAAGACAACTTCAAGCTTCTAGCTTTTAGCCTCTAGCTTCTAGCTGGTTCGCGGGCAAGTTCAGCAGGGTTGGCAAGCTGGAAGTTTTGAACAAGCAGCTAAAGGCTAGTAGCGAGCAGCTAGTAGCTGCTTTTGGAGAAGAAGATGCCGAGTTTACATATTCATCGCAACGATACGGTCAAGGTCCTGACGGGCTCGGATCGCGGCAAGTCGGGCCGTGTGCTGCGCGTGTTTCCCGACAAGGGCACGGTGCTTGTAGAGCACGTGCGGGTCGTGAAGAAGACGGTTTCGGGCAAATCCGGACAGAGGACCCAGGGCGGAATCGCCGATCAGGAGTCGCCCATTAACGTCTCGAACGTCATGATCGTCTGCCCCAGCTGCGGGCCGGTGCGCGTCGGCTACAAGGTGGAAGGCACGAGCAAGGTTCGGATCTGCAAGAAGTGCGGGCAGACGCTGCCCACGAAGAAGTAGAGAGGCAGCTTCTAGCCGCTAGCTTCCAGCTGCTAGCTTGTTCGCGGCGAGTTGGGGAATTCAACCCTGGCAAGGACGAAGCTAGAGGCTAAAGGCTAGAAGCTGGTAGCTGTTTTCAGGAAACCCTTCCGAAGCGGTAAACGGCCCGCAAGGCCACTCCGGGCGCCGGAAGAAAGAGAGCGAAGCATCATGGCAGCACGACTGAAAGAGAAGTATCACAAGGAGATCAAGCAGGCTCTGCAAAAGGAGCTGGGTCTCGATAATCCGATGGCTGTGCCGGAGCTGAAGAAGATTGTGGTCAACATGGGGCTGGGCGAGGCCACGCAGAACACCAAGCTGCTGGACCCGCTGGTTGCGGACCTGGCGGCCATTACCGGGCAGAAGCCGGTGACCACGAAGGCGAAGAAGTCGATTGCGGCCTTCAAGGTGCGGGCCGGCATGTCGATCGGCGCCATGGTGACCTTGCGCAACGAG
>JBAPYY010000109.1:0-3963 GCA_049284975.1 Occallatibacter sp. | reverse complement strand
GTCATAAGCAAGTCAATCGAGCTGTAGTAAGTCGAGGCCACGTGAATCGCGTCTTCTGCCGATCCCGCCGATAGAACGATGTATCCGTTTTCTTGAAGGAACTCGCAAGTAATTTCAAGTTGGGATGGCTCGTCCTCAACCACTAAGATAGTCTTAGTACTACTTACTTCCTGGTCGCCTTCAGGGAGCCTCGAACTCTCTGCAACAGGTTCAGCCTGCGGCCAATAAATGTTGAACGTGGTCCCGTGACCCTGTTCGCTATAGACGAGAATCTGGCCTCCACTTTGTTTAACAATTCCGTAAACGGTGGAAAGCCCGAGCCCGGTCCCTTTCCCTAGTCCTTTGGTGGTAAAGTATGGTTCAAAAATCCGGCTTTGGGTTTCCTCATCCATCCCGCATCCTGTGTCTGTAACTGCGACACAAATGTAAGGTCCAGGGTTGCCTACAACAGAATGTCTCTCGTCCGCTTTCTCAAGCTGAAGGTTAGATGTGCTGATTGTCAGCTTCCCGCCGTTCGGCATTGCATCTCTTGCGTTAAATGCCAGGTTCAGAACTACCTGTTCAAGCTGGCTTTGGTTGGCCGCTATGTTGCCGAGTCCGGGATCAGTTTGAAGCTCCAATTCGATACTTTCGCCAAACGAGATACGCAACAGCTTTTCAACGGAAGCCAAAACTGCATTGAAGTTCAGAATCTTGGTTTCCAGAGGCTGCTGTCTTGCAAACGCGAGCAGCTGGAATGTAAGACTCATTCCCCGTTCCACTGCCTCCTTTATCGACTCCAACATCCGCGTGCTTTCCCAATTCTCTGAACGCGCCAGAAGCCTCGCATTCTGACCCAGGATTATCGCAAGCAAATTGTTGAAATCGTGTGCCAGTCCGCCCGCCAGGCGGCCGATCGCGTCGAGTCTTTGTACCTGCCGTAACTCACTCTCCGTACGTTCACGTTCCTCAATCTGGTGTTGAAGCATCCGGTTGGAGTGTTCCAACTCTGAGGTGCGTTCGCTGATCCGTTTTTCCAACTGGGCATTAAGCTCTTGTAGTTCATTGTTCTTTTCGAATAGCTTATTGTTCAGAATTTGCACAACTTCAATTCCTGCAAGGGCGGGAGATATTTGCGTCCCTGCCGGGTCAGGAGAAGTAAGCGCCTCATTGACCATTCGCAGCACTTGTTCCGGCTCGGCCGGCTTCGGAAGAAGTCGCGACACACCGCAGGCTTTCGACAGGGACTTCATTTCTGCGTCATGGAAGGTCGCGCTATAGAAGATCACGGGAATCAGGGCAGTGACGGGGTGCTGGCGCAATTTGGATACAAACTCGAATCCATTCATAGTCGGCATCAGGATGTCCGCAATGATCAAATCCGGTTTCTCTTCGCGAACTACATCCAGACCATCGAGGCCGTCCGCAGCCTCCAGCATCCGGTGGCCATAGTAACGTAGGAGCGTAACTATCACGTCGCGATTTGAAGGGCTGTCATCGACGATAAGAATGGTAGCCATAGAAGGCCTCCTGACATTGGATTTCTCTGTATGCCATTTTTCAGATCGCGCATTGTCCGCGAAACATCATTCATTCGCAGGAATGTTCCATACGAAACGAACTATCCTTTCACATTCAGCGATTCGAGGCTCGTTTGTTTGTCAAACAAGCTTCGACTTCAAGAAGCAATTGCTCTGGCGCAATAGGACGGGAAAGAAACCTTGCCGCACCAAGCTCAAGAGCCTTTTCTTCCGAACCGTCCCGCGGGTCACTCATCGATGCGGTTAGCAAAATAAAAGGTATCGGCTTCAGGCGCGGGTCTGTCTTGACTTGTTCCAAAAAAGTCAGCCCGCTCTCGGGAGACATGTGCAGGTCCGACAAGATGAGATCGATCGACTTGTGCTGCGCGAGTTCCATCGCGGCCGCGACGGCGTTCGCAGAATTTACGATGTACCCATTGGGCTCAAGCACGCTGCGAATCAGGTCCACATTGATGGGAGAGTCGTCGACCAACAATACGACCGCCCGTGTTGATTGCAGAGCAGGCACTCTCGCGGGAGCGACCTCGCTTGACCGTTTTGCTCTTGCCGGCCGCTTGTGAAATGGAAGAAAGACTTCAACCTGATCGACGAATGTCTCGGGATAGATAGGCTTCGAGATATAGCCGTCGAAGCCGCATGCCAGCACTTTGTCTCGATCCCCAACCATGGCAAGAGCTGTAACCGCAATGATGGGAATAGGCGGAAGCGTGGACTGCGCGCGAAGATGTGTAGCGACCTCGTATCCATTCATTCTGGGCATTTCCAGGTCGCAAAGTATCAGGTCCGGACCTTGGCTCAATGCCGTTTCGATTCCCTCTTTCCCATCGGGCGCAGTCGAGACATCATACCCAAACGCACCTAGAAGGTAGACCATGAGCTCCATGTTCGTTTGGTTGTCTTCAATGATCAGAATGTTGCAACTCATGGCTACCAACTTTTCTGGCGAGCACCAGCGTAAACCGGCTTCCCTTGCCATACTCACTCTCAAGCAGTATCCGGCCGCCCAGAAGTTCGGCCAGCCGCCGGCTCAAATGCAAACCCAGTCCGGTGCCTTCAAAGCGTTTCCCCTTTTCACTGTCCACTCTGGAAAATGCTTGAAATAGTTTGACCTGATCGTTGGGCCGGATACCGATCCCTGTGTCAGTCACTGAGATCTCAATCAGTGGTACGTCGTTTTCGTCTTTCTCGGCCATTTCCAATTGCACCGAACCGTGCTCGGTAAACTTGACCGCATTGCTCGTCAAATTGAGGAGAATCTGGCTAAGTGCCCTGCGGTCGGCCAGGACAAATGCTTCTCGATGTGAAAGCTGTAACTCGAGCTTGATTCCTTTCGCATCTGCCTGAGGCTTCAATGCTGTGACTACTTCCTCAAGAACCGACGCGCAAGGTACAGGCTCAAGTGTGAATTGCACCTTTCCGGAATCGATTTTCGCCAAGTCCAGCAGGTCGTTGATAAGCAAAAGCAGGTGCCGCGAACTGGTTTGGATTGTGCGAAGTTGCTTCTCCTGGTCGGCGTTGAGCGGGCCGGGCAATCTCATCAGAAGTGTCCCGGTAAAGCCGATGATGGCATTGAGCGGCGTTCGCAACTCGTGCGACATCGTGGCCGGAAAGCGATCCTTCGCCTGGTTCGCATTCTCCAGTTCAACATTCTTCAGCTGCAACGCGCGCTCAGCACGCTTTCTTTCCGTGATGTCTCGAATGGCGCTTGAGAACAACTGCCCTTTGTCGCTCTCAAACGAGCTCAAGCTGATTTCTACAGGGAACTCCGTGCCATCTTTTCGTCTGCCAAAGAGTTCCAATCCCTCACCCATAGCGCGCGCGCGAGGATCTCGAACGAATCCATTGCGATGGCCCACGTGTTTTCCTTGAAAACGATCCGGAACGAGAATCTCAATTGGCTGGCCTACCAGTTCTTCACGCTTGTACGCAAAAAGTCTCTCTGTCTGCGCGTTTATCAGCACGATCTTGCCCTGCCGATTGACGATGACTATAGAGTCGGGCGCAGACTCGAGCAAGCCTCGAAATTGTTCTTCCGCTCGCTTGCGCTCTGTCATGTCGCGGGTTACCTTGGTGAATCCGCGCAGGTTTCCCTGACTATCACGGATTGATTCGATCACGATAGTCGCCCAGAATTTGGAGCCGTCTTTGCGCACCCTCCAGCCTTCATCTTCCGCGCGTCCTTCGACTTTCGCTCGCTCCAGTTGGCTTTGCGGCTTGCCCAATTGGTTGTCTTCCTCTGTATAGAAGCAGGAAAAGTTGCGACCGACAATTTCGCTCTCGGTGTAACCTTTGATCCGTTCCGCCACTGAATTCCAATTCAAGATATTCCCATCGGGGTCCAACATATACGTGACGTAATCGGTCACGTTCTCCACCATCAGACGGAAGCGCTCTTCCTTGAGACGTAGCTCCTCTTCGGCGCGCTTCCGTTCCGAGATATCCC
>JBAPYY010000108.1:0-3641 GCA_049284975.1 Occallatibacter sp. | reverse complement strand
CGGCTCGCTCGTTCGCATTCTCCTCTTGTGAGGAGCCGCCCGACTGGTTAAGAATGCTGGGTGACCCATCCTTGCCTCGCTTTTGTTTTTGCGGCATCGGGGTCCCCAACGACAGGTCTTCGTCGTTGGGGTGATAAATGGGTGGGAAACCTGGAATCCCAATCCGCCCTGTTCAAGAGGATCCCCATGTCCGACTCCCCGCAGCTTTCACACTTCAATAAATCCGGTCAGGCAGTCATGGTCGATGTCAGCGCCAAGCCGCCCACTCGACGCGCCGCCACCGCCTCGGCTTTCGTTGAACTCTCCGCAGCCGTCCTCGCCGCGCTTCCCGCCAACCCCAAAGGCAATCCCCTCGAGGTAGCTCGCATCGCCGGAATCCAGGCAGCCAAACGCACCGCCGATCTCATCCCCCTATGCCATCCCCTGCCGCTCTCGCACATTGATCTCCAGGCCGAGATCGTCCCCGGAGGCGTTCGCATCCGCGCCACGGTAGCCACCACCGCGCCCACAGGAGTTGAGATGGAAGCCCTCACCGCCGCAGCCGTCGCCGCCCTCACCGTCTACGACATGACCAAGGCCCTCGACAAATCCATCGTCATCCGCAACATTCAGCTCGAAGAAAAATCCGGCGGCAAAAGCGGCTCGTTTCACCGAAAGAAAACCCGCGCATAGCGGGTAATAAGGTTGTCATCCTGAGCGCAGTCGAAGGACCTGCATTTGTTCTTGCTTCTCTTCGATTTTGGAACTGGTTGCATAAGAAGCTTTGTATCAGGGCACGACTTCAGTCGTGCCGCAAATGCAAAAAATAATGGTGGGCTTTAGCCCCTGAGGGGATGCAATCACCAGAACGATATTTACGGAACAACTCTTTCTTGAAGGGTGCGGGCTTCAGCCCGTACGTTGGAAATCTATTCTCCATCTCCGGCCTTAACCGCCGCGGGGATGCAGTCCCCCGCCCTTCACCAACCCCTCAAGCTTTTGCTCCCTGACACGCATTCATTCCCGCGCAAAGCAAAGCGCATTGGCCAATCTACGGCTACATGAAGGCCGATGCGCGGCGTCACCAATATCTCGCCGGCCGCATAGCCGTCGTCGCGCACTTGCAACGGCGAATCAGCATCCAGCAAATCAAGTCCGTTATGCTTCGCCCGCGTCAACCCCAGCGCCATACAAAGCCGGCTCGGTCCTGAAGTCAGCATCCGTGCCGCCGTGCCCTGGGCAAGCCCTCGATTCCGCGCCATTCCATCCGCGCCGGCCAAAGGCTCCAGCGCGCGCAACAGCACGCAACCCGCCCGCCCATCCACTTCGCAACTGATGTTCATGCAGAAATACCGGCCATAGATCGCGTAGACATACGCGTGTCCGGCGGGGCCAAACATAACCATGTTCCGCGGCGTGGGACCGCGATAAGAATGTGCTGCCGGATCGGGCGTTTTGGTGTGCGGACCAAGGTACGCCTCGGTCTCCACAATCCGTCCCGCCAGCCACTGCGTGGGGCAGCCCTCTGAGCCGCAAACCAGCACCTTGCCCAGCAGTCGCGGCGCCACCAGTTCCGGCCCCACTTCAAAGAACCCGCGCTTCATCGGGTGCCCCAGGTCCGGATTTTCGGACCTGGGAATCGCGACTCCTGTATTCTTTCTCTCATTCATTAAGCAGTTCCGGGTGCCCCAGGTCCGGGGTCCCCACGGACAGGTCTTCGTCCGTGGGGTGGAGATCCCTCGCACTTGGGGACCTGGGAATCACCAGAGCCGGAAGCGAATACCTGGGATTCACCTTCACTTGTGCGCCATCTTCAATTCATTCAGCAGCGCCAGCACCTCTTCGGCATGGCCCGCCGGCGTCACCTTGGGAAACACATGCAGCAGCGTCCGATCCGGGCCAATCACAAACGTGGTCCGCTCAATGCCCCACACCTTTTTCCCGTACATATTCTTTTCCTTCAGCACGCCAAACTGGTTGCACACTTTTTCGTCAACATCGGCAAGCAGCGTGTAAGGCAGCTCATACTTGGCGCGAAATTTTGCCTGCTCCTTCGGTGTATCCCGGCTGATGCCCAGCACCACAGCGCCCGCCGCCAGCAGTTTCTTGAATGTGTCGCGGAATCCGCAGGCCTCAATCGTGCAGCCCGGCGTATCCGCCTTGGGATAGAAAAACAGAATCACCGGCTTCCCGGCATAGTCAGACAAGCTCACCGTCTTGTCCTCATCAGTTTGCAGCGTAAAATCAGCAACCTTCTTGTTCAGTTCCATGGGGAATCACCTCGTATCTTATTGGAGTGCTGTCCGCACCCATCCGCTTCGATTATTTCCCAATCCGCCCGCCAATTGCCAGCGCACAATCCAACTTTTCCCATGAAGCCGCACACCCCCTCGCGCCAACTCGCGAACTTGCCATTCCCGCAAAGCGGGAGCTAACTTGCCGCGTTTGTCAACAGATTTCCCACCCAACGACCCCTTTCCGCCATCGGAGTATGATAGGTGCGTTGTCACTTCAAAATGAGGTGGCGCCGTATGCTCCGTGAAGAAGAGAAGGATCGAATCCGGGCTGAAGAGATATTCCGTCACGAAGTCCGTCAGAAGATTGAAACAGAAGCAACCAGGCATTCCAGAGGGAAGCGGCTCTGGTCTCTGCTCAACTCGTCCTTTGCTTTGTGGTTCCTCTCGTCCGTTGTTCTTGGAGGCTTAACGGCAGCCGTCACTTCGTATCAAAGAAGCAACAATGAGCGGTTACGGAGAGCCGAGGTTGAAAGGCGTCTAAACATAGAGATAAGCAGCAGAATATTTGATGCCTTGGATGCGTTACGCCTCGAGCAAATACAAATCGAAAACGGCCGAAAAACCCTGGTGCTCTCGGTATACATGGATGCCATTAATTATTTGGATAGCCGCGTGACGGACGATAACAAGGAATATGATTTCTCCGTCTATCCCGAATACAAGCAGAGAAAATTTAGATCGTTGATTTTTGAACTCAGCGAGGTCGTTGACCCGTCGGCGCTCCCTGCGTTGCGAGATGCGGAAGCGAACTACAGAAAATTAGAGTCTCTATCCGAACAGGAAAACAACCAGGGAAATTACGACTCAAAGCCTTTCGACAAGAGCGCATCGCTTGACGCTGTTAAGAAATCCAACGATATTCTGGAGCAGTTGCAGAAGTCTCCTCGCTGGTCTGCTCAGTTCTAGGAACTTGTTGAAATACCCCAGGCAGGTGGCCCACACATCAGTCCTGAGGAATCACCCTGAGTCTTGCGAAGCTGTGCCCCGTTCATCGCGGCTCTATCGCGATGAGCGAGTCTTCGGGTCAGACCGTGATCATGGCTATGATACTGCCGGGTGCCCCATCCATTCCGCAGTCTCAACGCGGAATGGGTGGGAGACCACAAATCCTCATCGGTCCGCCGGGCATTGCAGCACTATTCCCTATTCCCTAGTCCCTAGTCCCTAGTCCCTAGTCCCTAGAACCTAGTCCCTAGTCCCTACCCCCTGCCTCACCTCACTCTTATTCCCGCCTTTCGCATCTCGTGCCGAAAGGTCTTCCACATGGCCTTTCGCCAGCCGATCTTTTTTAGAACCTTTTCCTCTCTTGTCTTCGCCTCCGCGCGTCTTTTCTCCCTGGACTCCTCGAGCGCTTTTTCATGCACG
>JBAPYY010000107.1:0-4348 GCA_049284975.1 Occallatibacter sp. | reverse complement strand
GCCTCTTATAAGTGCAAACACACACACTGATGTGAGGGATCCGCAACTCTGTTGGGTCCACCTCTTCGGTTATGACTGTCTTATCACCGTCAATCAATTCGCTTATTGCCGTTCCGCCAGGTCATTGTGCTTCCCTAGCACTTAATGAATGAGTAGCTAGTAGCTATTCCGACTCTGCGCGCGCAGGCCATAAGATCGCCGCTCATCAGGAATTCAAAGTCTTCGCGATTCTCGGGATGAGTCTCGATTTCAACAATTGATCGGATTGCCAGCGCGAAGATCTTCTCGAGTCTGCCGGGGATATTCATTGGCGGCAGAGAGAAAAAGAAATCGGCGATTTGGTGCCGTCTGGCGAGATGTCGATCCTGCCATCTGCGATAAAGACGATTGATCGCGGTCTTCTCCCCCTTCCCGAATGAGAAATTGCGCCGGACGATGGTTCCTTCCGGGAGCAGATTCTGAAATTGGATGTTAGCGCAAAGGTGCATGTGGTGGTGGCCATCGATTCGGCGAGGCGGCTTTTGGTAGAGCCGACCATATTCATCCAATTGAGCGCGCACAACGTATTCAAACGAGCCTGCCAGACCTGGATGGTAGATCGCCTGATTCATGCGACGCTGTCGCAGAAAGGTTATGACTCGCCGTTGATTTTCCCTTAGGGATGATGAGGATGCGCTGGACTGAAATGGAGTCGTCAGGTTGAGGTGAAGTCCGGTGTCGACGTCATTGTCGGATGCGAGACAGGCCGCGCGCTCGGAGTCGTCCATGAACACCATTGCGCTGGCGGATGAAATTGCTCCGCAACGGGCACAGTCCAGGGTGCGATCGGTCGTCTCGCGATTGAGTCCCCAGTCGTCCGCATTCAGGATCAGCCCGTGTGCTTCTGGATGAGTGGTTCGGCTCCCCGAAGCTGTTCGCTCATCGCCCACCGAGCCCAGTGGAATGCATTTCCTTTCATCCTGATCGCATTCTCGTCTCATGATTCTCAATTACTCCAAGGACTGTGGCATTTCGGCTTTCGCCGTCCTCGAAGCACTCTTCCGCTTTACTGCTCCGCGCAGACCGAGTTTGCTCTTCAGGCGCTCCAACTGTTCCCTGCGGTGGAATTCCACAAGTTCGCGCGGGACCGGCCGCTCAAGCCTGCGAACCGCGGCCCACGCGTAGCCGATCCCCAGGGCGAAGCCGCCGACCAGCAGAGGAGTGAGGGTTGTTTGATATGCGACCCGGAAGGCCTGCCAGAGAGGGTGATTGCCAATCCGATAATCCTTCAAGCCAGCTTTGAACTTGGACTTCAAAATGCCCTGTTGTGCCGTACCTATTTCGCGGTGATGGGTGCAGACCTTCTCTGGGAATGTGCGTGTCTGCCAACCTCGCATTCGCGCGCTGATCACGGCAACGTGATCGATCGAGCCGCCCTTGATCGGCAGATAGCCCCCGATTGCTTCAAAGCACTCGCGGCGAAATACCTGGCATGCTCCGGACACGTGCTCGATGCTAACAAACCGATAATCGTAAACGCGTCCGGAAAGTTCCTGAAACGGGGTACCAACCAGCCCGAGAGCCGGGTTCTCTGCGAGTTTACCGAGCAAACACTCGAAATATTCCGCATCAAAGGATATGTCAGCGTCAAGGCTCACTATGACCTTGAAATCTAGTTGCTTGATGCGCTCGTAACCTGCACGAAACGCATGCACCTTGCCAGCGAAATCTCTCCCAGAGCGTTCGGGCAAGCATAGTAATTCTATAAAGCTATGCTCCTTCGCAAACTGATTCACGATCTCGTCGGTTCCGTCTGTCGATCCGTCGCTGACAATGATCCACTTTAGTGGAAGCGTTGTTTGAGCAGTCACCGAGCGAAGTGTCAATTCTATGAACTTCGCCTCGTTTCGAGCCGGAGTTATAATCGCGTAATTTGTTAATGAAGTCATAGTTCTGAATTGCCGTCGATCTCTGATTGATGTCCAAGACACTCTACGGTAGCTCTTCTATTACTCTGCGATGTGGATGGTCTTCTTTGACATTACGCTCTTGGGCACCGGTCCTATGCGCTCATTTCTGCGGACACAAGCGAATTGCCTGCTCGCTCTGATTGCTCAATGCCGCTTTTGTGTATGAACGCCTTTACTTCCTCGGCGACTCTGGCTTGTTGAGAAGCCATTAGCTGCGGAAACATCGGAAGCGAGACGATTTCGGAAGCGACTCGTGCCGCTACCGGAAAGTCTTCCGACGCATAGTTTAGCAAGGTGTAAGCCTTTTGCATGTGCAACGGAATCGGATAATGAATTCCGGTGCCGATGCCCTTGTTCTTTAGATATTCCATCAGACCGTCGCGGTCGCTGGTTCGGATCACATAGAGGTGAAACACAGCACGCGACCAGGAAGGCTCATAGGGGCAGAGCGCTGACTCACTGTCCGCCAAAAGGCGATTGTATTCTTCTGCGTGCTCACGTCGCTGTGTATTCCATTTCGCGAGATGAACCAACTTTGCCTGCAGAAGTCCGGCCTGGAGCGCGTCCATTCGTCCGTTGTAGCCTTCTACATCGTGATAGTACTTCTTCGCCTGGCCGTGATCGCGTAACATCTTGACTTTGGCGGCCAAGACTGTGTCATTCGTGGTTACTGCCCCGGCTTCACCGCACGCCCCGAGGTTTTTCCCGGGATAGAAGCTGAACGCAGCCGCATGGCCCATTGACCCGGCTTTCATCCAGCGATTGAGTTTCTTTGAAAAGTACTCCGCACCATGCGCCTGGCACGCATCCTCGATTACTGTCAGGCCATACTTGTTTGCAAGACCCAGGATAGAATCCATGTCAGCCATTTGGCCGTAGAGGTGCACAGGCACAATCGCTTTTACTGGCCGTCCACTCCGTATGCTCACAAGCTTCCCGGACTCACTTCGCACGCACTGTCGTTCCAGGAAATGCTCTAGCCTTTCAACCGAAATGTTGTATGTGCGATCGTCAATGTCTACGAATTCCGGTATAGCGCCAGCTTGAGAGATGGCTTCGGTGGTAGCAATGAATGTATGCGGAACAGTCACCACGACGTCGCCGGACACGACTCCGCAGGCCATGAGAGCAAAGCGCAGCGCATCCGTACCGCTGCTAACGGCTATCGAATGGCTCGTTTCACAGAAAACCGCAAAGGCATTCTCAAACTCCTCCACCATAGGTCCGCCGACGAAGCCGGCTGTGGCCAACACACGGTGGAACACCGCCGTGAGTTCCTGTTCGAGCTCCATGTGAGGAGTAACAAGATCGAGGAAAGGAATGCTTTTTGAAGCGGCGTCAAGAATTTGCATTTTCAACCTCTGTTTTTGCTTCGATGTAACGCAGAATTCTGGCCGGGTTTCCGGCCACGATCGCGTTGCTTGGAACATCTTTCGTGACGACGCTGCCCGCACCAACAATTGCGTTCTCGCCGACCTTGATGTTCGAGAGAATCGTCGCGCCGGTGCCGATCGATGCGCCCTTCTCTACGACCGTCGATTCGACCTTCCAATCGGCTTCAGTTTGCAGGCTTCCTTCGACAGTCGTGGCGCGAGGATAGCTGTCGTTGATGAACATCACTCCATGTCCAATAAAAACCTGGTCCTCAATCACCACACCTTCGCAAATAAAAGTGTGACTTGAAACCTTGCAGTATTTACCCACTTTGGCATTCTTCTGGATTTCTACGAACGCGCCGATCTTCGTTTCGTCGCCGATCTCACATCCGTAGAGGTTGATGAACTTCGAAAGCCGGACGTTCTTCCCCAGTTTCACATCTTCCGAGATGCAGTTGTATAGGTTCACAGATATACCAGCGATTCTCTCTTGCCCAGGGACTCGGTGGCTGCCTCCAGCATCTTGACTACTCTCAGTCCGGCGCTCCCATCGTTAAACGGTTCCTCACCACTTGAAATGCAATCCACAAAATACGTCAGTTCCTTATGCAAGGCTTCGACTTGTTCCACCTGAGGAGACCACATATCGCCGGAGCGATAGTTCACCAGCAACTCGTAGACACCCTCGCGGCTGGAAATATCCACTCCCTTGTCATACACCTTTATTTTTTCATCGGCCTCAAGATCATTCCAGACCAGCATCCGTTTCTCGCCGCCAATAAGCGTGGTCCTGACCTTTACCGGCGAGAGCCAATTGACGTTGATATGCGCTATCACATTCTGGGGAAAGTACAGCGTCATGAAGGCGACGTCTTCATGCCCGTTCAGATGGGTCTGCCCGGTTGCGACAATTGCCTCAGGACTTGCATTGATAAGGTGATCCATGATGGAAAGATCATGCGGCGCAAGGTCCCACAGCACGTTAATATCATGCTGGAAAAGGCCTAAATTGACGCGAGTTGA
>JBAPYY010000106.1:0-3185 GCA_049284975.1 Occallatibacter sp. | reverse complement strand
GCTCTGGCGCTTCCCAGGTATCCAGCAGGGCCATGGTCGCCCGCAGTTCATCCAACTCTCGGCTGCAACCCACACACCCGGCAACATGCGCACGAACCTTTTCAGGCGCCGAGGCGAGATCGAACGCCGGGGAATCAAGCAGCAGGTTCGCCAGCTTGTCCTTCATCCCGGTGCAATTCGAATTCATCCGTTCCTTCAGCATCCGTTCCATGGTAACCACCCCCACTCTCCGCCGGTGTCGCCCGGCTCTTTCTACTTAAACAAAATCCTTCAGCTTGTCCCTCAGCGTCTGGTAGGCACGAAAAAGCAGCGACTTGGTCGCCGACTCGCTCAATTTCAGCACCTCTCCGATCTGCCTGTAGTCCATCCCCTGGTACTTGTGCATCAGAACGGCCATACGCTGCCGTTCCGGCAGAGCCATTACATGCGTGCGAATAGCCTTCATGCGCTCTGCACGCAGAAGGCCTTGCTCAGCCGATAGCCCCTCGTCGGCCACATCCGGCGTAGTGCCGGTTTCCTCATCCGGGGCATCCAAGTAAACATTTCGCGCGGCCCGTTCATGGCGGGTGTCGCGCGCGTGGTTCACCGCCAGGTTGGTGGCAATCCGGTAGAGCCATGTGGTGAACTTGGCCTCAGCCCGGTAGCTCTCCCTGGAGCGGTAAACGCGCAGAAAAACCTCCTGCGCCAATTCTTCGGCAACGGCCTGGTTACGCACCATCCTGAAAAGAAAGTGGATGATGGGCCGGTGATACTTCTGGGCCAGATAGTTAAATCCCGCTTCGTCGCCCGCCGCCGCGCGCAGCATAATAGCCGCATCGCTCGCTGGATCGAGGCTGGCAGGGTTCAGCCCGCCGGCCATTCCTGGTTGCTGGTCCGGCCGCTCAGCCGGGTCCGCTCTCAGAAGCGGATTGTCCAGGACGAGGGTTGCCATGTCATCTGGAACACCGTCCGGGCTGGAATGTTGCGCTGAGGCTTCAGTTTCCGGGTCGAAATCACTGTCCCTGGGCTGGCCCGAGCGCGGACCCGGCTTATTGCCCCCGGTTCTGGCCATCATGGGCACAAAACTTGCTCCCGGAGGGCCGGAGGCGTTCGAACCTGGGTCGGCAAGCCCTGAAACCGGGCACAGAACAGCATCACCGTCAGAGGCGGAATCGGCTGCTGGTCGGGTTGATCTGGATTTCAAGCGCATCGTTCGTAACGCGCGGGTTCCGGCTGGCCGCATCTGGCCGCCAGGGTTGGCCGTAAAGCCCCGCAAGTGTTAATCTAACCTACGGGACGCCCCGTTGGCTTGTAACCTTGCAAGCCTCGCCAGAGATTTCCATAGTTCCGACAGTGGGCGCTTAACTCAGCGGTAGAGTGCCACCTTCACACGGTGGAAGTCGCAGGTTCGAATCCTGCAGCGCCCACCATTAAAATCAATTATTTAAGGACAACGGGCGTGGCTTCCACCGCTCCTCTTCCACTGGCATCGGCTCGCCGCTCTTGACGGGTTGTTTTCGATCTGCGATCCATCCGGGTTGCTGTGTAAACGGATGAAGAGGCCGGCAAATGGCCAGAATCATGCCGAAGTTCCACGGGACCGGGCGGCCGAAGAGCGTCGGCGGGCCGAAGGTGGGGCGGTATCGGTGTTCTAATCAACCAATGGACAGCCTCGAAAACTTCCGTGTCGTGGTCTTCCGGGCTGTTGCGGAACAGCTCAGTTTCCGCAAGGCGGCGGAGGAACTATACCTGACGCAACCTGCGGTGAGTCTCCAGATTAAGGCGCTTGAGGAGGATCTCGGCGTTCAACTTTTTCATCGCACCGGCACGCACATTACGCTTACTGATGCCGGCCTGATTCTGCTCAATTACGCGGGACAAGCGAATTCACTGCTGATCCGCGCCGAGCACGAGATGGCAGCCTTGAGCGGAGACCACGCCGGACAGCTAGCTCTGGGCGCGTCCTCGACCATCGCTCAATATGTATTGCCGCGCTTGCTGGGAATTTTTACGCGTGAACATCCGCGCGTTCGCCTCACACTGATCAGCGGCAACACGGAACAGATTGTGAAAGCCGTGGAGAAGAAGACGATTGCGCTGGGACTGATTGAGGGGCCTTCGCGAAGCCGCAACATCAAATCGGAGCCGTTTCTTGAGGATGAACTGCTTATGATAGTGCCTGCCGCGCATGAATGGGCGGAGATGGAGTGCATTCCCTGTTCCGAAATTGCCACAGCGCCGTTGCTTATGCGCGAGCGCGGGTCTGGCACACGCAGGGTGGTTGAGATTGCGCTGGAACGACAGGGCCTCAAGCAGAAATCGCTGCGGATTGTGATGGAGCTTGATTCGACCGAGGCTATCAAGTCCGCTGTGGAAGCCGGTCTCGGAGTAGGTTTTGTATCGAGATGGGCGATGGCGAAGGATATGCGGCGTGGCACGCATTTCAAGATTGTCGAAGTCGCGGGCCTGCGAATCAAGCGAGACTTCTGTGTAGCTTACGTGTCCGGCATGGAACCTCCTGGGCTGGCTAATGAATTTCGCAGATTCCTCTATGCGAGCGCAGGCATAAAGAGAACATTGATGAATCCGCCGCAATCGATTTCTTCGACGGCCCATAAAAAACGCAAATAGGACATAAGTGCTTCTGCTTGGACGTGGCTCCTGGCTTCAGGAATACTTGAGTCATGTCGAAGAACATCTTTTTTGCGGGCTTGATTCTGGCCGCCAGCGGCTATCTCTCCCCCGCAATAGCTTTAGCTGCAGGCATTGTTTATGGCTTCAGCTTCGTTCATCCCTACCACCTCGATGCCAAGCGCATGTCGAAGCTTTTACTACAGGTTTCAGTGGTCGGCCTTGGTTTCGGCATGGACCTTGCGCAGGTGCTTCACGTTGGGCGTTCCGGATTCCTCTATACGGCAATCAGCATCAGCTTCGCGATGATGCTTGGCTTGGGACTAGGGAGAGCGCTCGCCGTGAAGAAGAGGATTTCGTTTCTCATCTCCGCGGGCACCGCGATCTGCGGAGGCAGCGCCATCGCTGCGGTTGCACCGATCACCGATGCCAACGAAGAAGAGATTGCTATTGCGCTGGGAACGGTATTTGTATTGAATTCGGTTGCCTTGCTTGCATTTCCCGCAATTGGGTCAGCTTTGCATCTGACGCAGACGCAGTTTGGACTTTGGGCGGCACTGGCCATTCACGACACC
>JBAPYY010000105.1:0-5635 GCA_049284975.1 Occallatibacter sp. | reverse complement strand
CGGTGCTGGCCCACACGCCCAGAATTACGCCCATGACTCCACCCATCAGAGAAAGCGCCACGCTCTCCGTGATCATCTGCCTCAACAGACGCAACCGGCTGGCTCCAAGCGCCGTGCGGATGGCCATTTCGCGCTCGCGCACCGTGGCGCGCACCAGCACCAGATTCGCAACATTAACGCAGGCCAGCAGAAGCACCATGCCGGCAAGCGAGAGAAAAAGCGCAGCCATGATGTACATCGTGTTTGGATCTCCGGTTGCGATGCGCATGGTCGGTTCGGGAAAAGCCTGAATGTCAATTTTCTTTTCGATATCCGGGTGCTGGCGCATCATGCTTTGCGCAACGACACCCAGGTCGGCGCTTGCCTGCTTGAAGCTGACTCCGGGACGCAGACGCCCATAGACGGTAAATCCCCGGTTCTGCCAGTTATTCAGCTGTTCAGCAGTATTGCCTTCAATGATGGCCTGCGACAGGGGCAGATACGCCTGAACCTTTGCAAAACTCTGCACGCCGTTAAAGGCCCTGGGCGCCACGCCGACGATGGTGAAGGGATGTCCGTCAACGGTGGCCGCGCGCCCGATCACGCTCGGATCGCCGTTGAATTTTTCCTTCCAGAAGTCGAAGCCAAGGACAATCACCGGGTCGCTGCCGAGAACTTCACCTTCGCTGGGCAAAAGGAGCCGGCCTGCCGCAGGTTTGAGTCCAAACCCCTCGAAGAAGTTACCGCTGACAAAGGAAGTCAAGATGCGCTGCGGCTGCTGGCCTTCTGTCGCAAACCCATCCAGGCCGAGCGTATGGATGATCAAGTAGCTGAAAGAGCGGCTGCTTTGCGAACGAATCTCCTTGTACTCCGGCCATGAGAAAAACTGGAGTTGCGGTCCATTGTTCTGGCGCATAGCCAGCATCGTCACCTGTTGAGGGTTTGCCACGGGAAGGGGTTTGAGCAGGAGCGAGTTCACCAGGCTGAAAATGGCCGTGTTCGCGCCTATTCCAAGGGCCAGCGTCTGCACTGCGGTTATGGCAAAGCTCGGAGACTTCCTGAGCTGACGAAATGCAAAGCGAAGATCCTGAAACAAGGCGCCCATAGTCCCCCCGCGCGCGGGCTTGCACGTTACCCCACGGGAACATTACCGAGCACGTTCGCTGCCAAACTATTTGAAATGTAAATGTGTCATTCGCAAGGGATTAGATTCGTCGGGCGGTTGGCACAACTCCGCGGGCTGTGCGAGTTCGAACATCAATGTCCGAAATTGAACAACACGGAATTCGATTCAGGTCCTAGCTTCGCACCAAGGTGGGCATCTGGCCCTGGGCTTTGGCTTCGGCTACCACGGCGTCGAGCTGGGCGAGGACCTCGGGGACGGTCATGGTGTAGATCTCGCGGCGGGAGTCGTAACCCTCAAGCACCAATTGCCTGAGGAAACGGCCAGCGATCTGGGCGGCAAGCTGGTCGGTAATCACCTTGCCAACGAGCTCCTTCTGGCGCTTCCATGCCTCTAACGGCAGGGCTATCCACATGGGGCGGCCGTTCACGTCGAAGCGCACATCGACGGCGTCGGCGTGGCGCGTGGCGATGGCCACCATGGTGCCCTTCCAGGTGCAGTGGAGCTCTTCGCCGCTCCAGCGGTCGTTTACGCGGAACTCTTCATACATGCTCTTAGCCTACCGCTCCGCTCGATTGACGGCAAGCGCGAGGTGGACGCTCGGGTTGGCGCGCTGATAGACTGATAGGGTTGCAGTTGCGGCAGGCCACGTGTGCGGAGCCGTATGCAAGTCTGAAAAAGAAGGAAAAGAAGAGACCCAGTGGATACGAAAACCCGTCATTCCTTGAAGCAAGACAGCTTTGCCCTCGCCACTGCAAGCAGCATGAGTTGGCTGAGTGGCCACCGTTCCGGCGTTGTGCGCTGGGTGATTGTCGCAGTTGTCGTTGTAGTGGCGGGCGCGGCCTCGCTGGTTTATTGGAATTGGGA
The DNA here is from genome assembly GCA_049284975.1 of Occallatibacter sp. Classification (GTDB taxonomy): domain Bacteria; phylum Acidobacteriota; class Terriglobia; order Terriglobales; family Acidobacteriaceae; genus Telmatobacter. The sequence goes on along the minus strand of JBAPYY010000105.1, from coordinate 3,666 downwards.
TTCGAGCAAAGCAGACGCCGCTCTGGGCGCTGCCCTGGACGTATACAACGCGCCCCTGGCGCTGCCCGGCGCACCGCCAACAAGCGGAGTCTACGCGACGGCAGGCGATCGCTCCAAGGCCGCTAATCAGCAGTTTGTGACCGTAGCCCAGCAATATGGCTGGTTGGGTGAAGGGGCCAAGGCACACTACTTTGCCGGCGTCACCTACGCGGAGTTGAACCAGACTGCGCAGGCCGAGACGGAACTGAAGACCGCGGCGGGCAGTTGGGACCGGAATCTGGCGAATCTGGCGAAGTTGTCCCTGGCCGGTCTCTATCACCAGACCGACCGCGACTCCAATGCGATTGACGTTTACACGGCGCTGGCCGCCAAGCCGTCAGAGACGGTGCCGGCCGCCATGGCGCAGCTAGATCTGGCCGACCTGTACGCCGGAGAAGGCAAGATGGATCAGGCTCGGACGCTGTGGGCCAAGATCAAGGACGCGGATAAGGATGACATGGCCGGCTCGATTGCATCGCAAAAGCTGGGCGCCAAAGAGTAACCGCAGACAGGTTGATTAAAAAGACTCGCGGAGCTTATGGCTTTGCGAGTCTTTTTCATTTTGGCGGACGCGCGGGCCAGAACAGCGCGGATATGAGCATTTTCGCTGTCGCGTGCGTCTGGTGAAATATGAGCGCGGGTCAAGCGGTATTCTCGGGTTGGATGGAAATCGCAGATAAGGCTAAGCACGAGGAGGCCCGCCAGCGCGCCATAGAGGCAGCGGTTGCGGCCTTGGTGAGCCGGTATTCAGGAACGCTATACCGGGTGGCTTACTCGGTTTTGCGCAACGCGGCTGACGCTGAAGACGCCGTGCAGGAGGCGTTTATGCGCGTGCTGCGGCACCGCGAGACGCTGGATGAGGTGCGCGACCAGCGAGTGTGGCTGATTCGCATTGTGTGGAACATTGTGCTCGACCGCAAGCGCCGCGCTAAGACCCGTCCAGAGACAGACGACGTGGCTGAACTGGCGCGCGTGCTGCCGGCCAGCGGGTTGAGCGCTGAGGAGCGCGCCGCCGCCGCACAACACCACGCCAGCGTGCTGGCTTGCGTGGAGCAGTTGCCCGCCAAGGAGCGTCAGGTACTGATGCTTTCGGCCTTCGAGGAACTGACCAGCGTGGAGATTGCTTCGGTGCTGGGCATTACTGAATCCAGCGTGCGGTCGCGCCTCTTTCGCGCGCGCAACCTGATGGCTGGGCTGCTCGATCACCAAAGGAGTTTGCGATGAGAAACCGACAGGGATCAGGGTTCAAGGGTCAGCCACCCCAGCGAGGAAAGACGGCTCGCCGGGGACCCCGGCAGGGATCAGACGGCCGGTTGTTCAGCGAGGAAAGGAGATTGCCATGAATCTCTCTAGTCAAAAGCGAATTGAAGGCAGGGCCGATTCCCGCGAGTTTGAATCTACGCTGCGAATGATTGCGAGTCTTCCTGCGCCCGAGGGGCTTGCCGAACGAGTGCAGGCAGGATTGCGAGCGGCTCCGGCTGTGGGCAGGACGCGGATTCTTGCATGGCCCGCGGCGCTGCGGATGGAGAGTGGCTGGCTGCAAAATTCGCTGGCGCGTTCGGCGGCGGCGGCGGCGATTGCGGCTGTAGTGGCCGGTGGCGGCTGGGGGGTTTATTCGCGTGTGCAACCGAAGCAGTTGAATAGAGCAATCACAGTTTCCCCGCGAGTTGCCGTGTCGAGTGGATTTTCGAGTGCCGGCGCAATGCGCACGCCGCAGACGCTGATCGGACCCGTTGCCGCGCGCCCCGCGACGATTGGGACACAAACCGGCAAAGCTGTCGGCAAGCCCGCGGCGTCCACACTCGTTCGGCGAGGCAAGAGCAGCGCGACCGACAAAAAGGCTGTTGCTCCAACAGCTCGCTGAATTAATCTGCAAAGTATTGAAAATGTTGACGGGGTCCAGGGGACACACCTCACAGTCTCACAGTTTCACAGGAAATTGGGGGGAGGGGGTACCTCTCAGGGGTCAGGGATCAGGGGTCAGCAAAAAGCCCCGTCTCAGGTCATCGTTCATTTGATTATTGTGCGCCGGCAGAGGAATATTTTCTGCATAAAACTGCAAGGGAAATGGAAATTGATTCCTATGCCAAAAAACTAGCCTTGCGACACTAGATTACGCGATTGCCTTTATAACACAAAGGGTATGATCGCTTTTACCCGTATTTTATAAAGTCTGTAGTTCTCTCCAAAATGCGCGGTAAGAAGCTTCTCTTCCTGGCGCAGCTTGAGCCACGTGCCCAGGAAGGAGGCGAGAAACCAAACAAAACCTATCGCCGTGCCATACCAGAGGACTGCGCCGAGAAGCATGGAGACAAAACCGGTATACATGGGATGACGCACGTATTTGTATGGGCCGCGCACAATCAATTCATGATTCTCTTTGAGGCTGGGATACAGGTTCCAATTGCGCCCAAGCGTGATGCGTCCCCATAGCGCAAAGACCATGCCTGCGAGGGCCAGAACGTCGGCGAGGAGGTCTGTCCAGATGGTGTGCGGCAGAACAACTGCTGTCAAAAATGCCGGCGGTCGCACTGTGAAGCGGAAGAGAAGAAACGCCGCCACAAAGACCGCGAGAATCGGCCATCCCCATCGCCATCTTCGGTCTACTTCGACAGTCCGTTTGACTGAAGAGGCGGAAAAGATGAGGAACACGAGAGTGGCCGCCCAGCAGAGCCCGATGAATAGGCCTGAGGCCACTTTTGTGCCGCCAGTTTGTGCGATCCCCCTCATAATACAAAGGGAATAGTCGCTTTGACCGGCAATTAATAAAGTCGAGAACACTCTAGTGAGGTGATTCATGGTGGTGGATGATGGCCCCGAACGAGCCGTTCTTCCGAAGTGATCCTTTCCTCAGGGGTTAAATCCTGCCCTCTTCAAAGCATTGACGCGTTGAGATGCTTCTATGCGCTTTTTGCGACGGCGCGGATGAGCATACCGAGCAGTGCCAGTACTACCGCACCCCAGAAGGCAGGAACGAATCCGCGCACGTGAAATCCGCGGACCAGATTCGACGCCACCATGATCATCAGGCCGTTGATGACCAGAAGAAAGAGGCCTAGGGTGAGGATGCTGATGGGAAAGGTGATGATTTTCAGGAAAAAACCGACCGTTGCGTTGAGCAGGCCGATGACCAATGCGGCTACCAGAGCGGGGCCGAGGCCCTCCACACGGAAGCCGGGCACGAGATTGGACACAACGAGCAGGGCGACTGCGGACAAAAGCCATTGAACGAGAAGTCTGACCATTTTGAAGTTCTCCTTGGGGTTGAAATTATTCAGCCATGGGCGGCTCAAGTTCCTCACCTGTACGCGGCACGCCTTTGGCCTTGACCTGCGCGGTGGTGAGCAGGAACACGGCCAAGATGATGGCTGCCATGCCGGCAAACTCGGCTGGTTCCGGCCGTTCGTGGAGGAAGACGATGCCGAGCAGGACCGCGACCACCGGGTTCACATAAGCATACGACGAGACCTTGGCCACTGGCACGTGCTCTAGCAGGTAGACGAATGCCGTGTAACCAATCAGCGAGCCGCCGGTGATGAGCCAGGCGAGCGAGCCGACGGAGGCCGCATTCACGTGGAACTGGGGCCATTGGCCGAGCGCGGTACCCAGAAAAACGCAGAATGCACC
>JBAPYY010000104.1:0-3727 GCA_049284975.1 Occallatibacter sp. | reverse complement strand
CGCCCAGCATCCAACGCCAGCTGCTCACGCCAAATCCGGCCAAACTCCAATTGACCAGATATGCGATCAAGATCCCTACCACGATCGCCATCTGGTTCATAGAAACCAGTGTTCCCCGATTGCGTGCAGGCGCGACCTCTGCGATGTAGACAGGAGTCAGCACCGAAGAGAGGCCGATCGCCAGCCCGCCTGCCAAGCGGCCCAGGGAAAACGCGGTGGCGGAATTTGCCATCGCAGTCATGATTGTGGAGCCGGTGAAAACAACGGCTGCAAGCAGCAATGACTTCCGCCTGCCAAAGCGGTCACCGATCAAGCTGGCCCCCGCAGCGCCCAGCAAACAGCCCAACAATATTGAGCTCGTAGCGATTTCGGTGGCCCCATTACTGAGAGCGAATTCCACGCGCAGAAAAACCAGGACCCCGCTGATCACCGCAGTGTTGAAGCCGAGCAGGAACCCGGAAATAGCAACTATCGTGGCGAGGAAAACGATGTAACAGGTTGACCGAGTCTCTTCTTCGGCTCGATGATTTGCAGCAGATATCGGCATGGGCTCCCTTTGATACCTCGAACGTTACGGTTATATACGAAAGTCGGAAATTTTGAAAGAAGTTAAAAAACAACCCTTTCAAGCTGAAACGTACAACCCAATTCCGCACTGGTCATGTGCCATGGACCTTGAGAGTCCGAGATGAAATGCACGATTTCGCCATTTTCGTAGCATCTTAAATACTATTCTAGCAATAAAATGCAAATTCATGATTGTTTATATTTGAAACGAAGTTTTTATGTGTTAACATAATCTGCTATGGAGACCTCAGTTGGAGCTGGCTTGAACGAATGTTTGACCACACCGGTTTTCCTTGATTGGTGTCACGGCAAGATGATTGGCGAGCCCGTCCAGGAAAGCTTTAAGACACTTCAGGATCTGAAGCATGTCTTTCGCGATTTTTCCGCGCTCAGCAACCTGGGGCCGAGTCGCGAAGTCTACCGTGTTCGCTGGTGGTCGCCTGTGAATCCCGGAACCGAAGGCGGCCTCTTCTGGGGACTGACAGTGCTGCAGCCTGGAAAAGTGGGTGACGAATACTTTATGACACATGGCCACTTCCATGCGAATCGCTCACGTGCAGAGTTTTACGGCACCGTTTCCGGCGACGGCATGCTCATCCAAATGGATGCGGAACGCAGAACCTGGGGCGAGATAATGGAACCGGGAAGTTTACATTATGTTCGTGGAGAGAGTGCGCATCGTATCGCGAATACCGGTAGCACTCCTTTGATCATCTGGGCCTGTTGGCCCACCGATGCAGGTTATAACTACGAACCGATCGCGGACCAGGGCTTTAGCGCCCGCCTGGTCGAGCGCGATGGAAAGCCGGTCTTCATTGCTGCTGAGTGACGAGCGGGTCAATACAGGATTCAACTCCGGGCTGGAAATCCGCCTGCGCGCCGATAGCCTTGCCTTTGATTTTGGGCAAGGTGTCTTCGGCCCTCCATCGGAGATGCGGAAACTCGATGACATTCGCAAGAGCCTGCGCGACCCGAATTGTACGGGACCCGATCCCGTGTATGGAATCGCAATGGATGTAGGCAAGACGAAAGATGCCACAGAACTTCGCGACCGCTTCCTGCTTTTTGGGGCCGTCGCGTACGCTAGTGGGCAACTGGGTGAGGAGCCAGTGCGCAGCCAGGGGCACATTCATGGTGTGGCCCCGCACTGCGGCTGTTCTACACCAGAGTTGTTTGAGATCTGGGAAGGTCATGCGATCATCTACGCACAGGAATCTGTTGGTGATGACCCAGGTCGCTGTATAGCCGTCGAAGCAGGTCCGGGAGATCAGGTGGTGGTCCCCCCCAATTGGGCTCACTTCGTAGTAAATGCGAGCGCCATCGAGCGCATGGTTTTTGGCGCCCTCTGCGTACGCCAATACTCGTTCGTCTATGAAGGCGTGCGCGCGCACGGCGGACTGGCCTGGTTCCCTATGTTGCGCGATAGTCGCATCGAGTGGAACGCTAATCCGCGATATCTCTCTTCTGATCTGCAGATGCGCCGGCCGCGTTCTTATCCGGAGTTGGGGCTGGATCCGACTGTTCCTATTTATAGGCAATTTGAAAACAATCCTGAGAAGGTGCAGTGGGTATCTGAACCTGATCGGGCAGCGGCTGTTTGGCCGACTTTCGAACCATAACGACGCAGGAGAACGGCACAATGAAGCCGATTGATCGACGCACCTTCCTTGCCGGGAGCGCGGCGGCCGCACTTTTCACAAGTGTGGACATGCCCGCGGCCGGCGCCAGTGAAAAACTGAAGCCTGAGTCCGGCCATATCAACGTATTGCAGAGTGCCTTCAACGCCACCGTCGATTTTCGTTTTGCACCCGAGGATTTTCAGTCGACGATCTGCTTTCCCGACGATCCCGCGAAAACCGTGGTAGGCAAGCACGGCGATTTTCGCTATGACTTTCCCTTCGACCCGTTTGCCGCCATCAACCAATTCGGCACCATCGTCGAATTCACACTCGCAGGCATGCACCGCGATACTTGGGTGGAACAAAAGATGGAAGCGCCGGGGATTCCTATCCTGCACACAGTGATCGACAGGCCCACGGCCAGATTGGAATTGATCGCATTTGCAAGCCGCCGGCAGAATGAAGGCCGTGTTGACAACCTCCTGATGGAGATTAGCGCGCGCAATGAGGATGTGGTTGTCACTCCTCTGGTGCGGATTCGCAGCGACCGCAAGTACGATCTGAAATCCAAGAACAGTATCGTGACGGAAGTGGTGCGGGAATCGGCGGAACAGCCGTGGATGTTCTGCATTCCCCAGAACAATCAGGCTCACGATATTACCTGGCTTCGAGAGGAGGGTGGCTACCGTCTCACCCTCGAGCATGGAACAGCAACGCGTAACCGTCCGCTGCGCTACTTATTCCGGATGCCGCAGGCGGGCAGCGCCAATACAGTGGATACATCGGTCGATCCGGATTCACTTCTGTCCGAGGTGCGTTCATGGTGGCAGGAATGGCGCGGCTTTGCGGGCCGCGTTCAGTGGTCTGTGCCAGCCCCCAAAGGCGATTTCCTCACTGCCTGTGCGCAGAATATCCAGCAGGCGCGCGAGATGAAGGACGGAAAGCTCGTCTTCGAGGTGGGCCCAACCGTCTATCGCGGGCTCTGGGTCGTCGACGGCAACTTCCTTCTCGAAGCCGCTCGCTATCTCGGCTATGACGAAGAGGCGGATCAGGGACTGCTTTCAGAGTGGAGACGGCAGGTGGACACTGGCCAGATCATTGCGTCTGGCGGGAAGGAACACTGGAAGGACACGGCAATTGCGATGTTCACGCTGGTCCGCGCTTGTGAGTTAAAGCAGGACTGGGATCTGATGCGGCAACTCGCGCCCAACGTTGGTCACGCGATTGATTTCCTGATCGGGCTCCGCGACGAAGCACGTAAAGGGCACTCGCCGAACGGGCGCTACGGGCTTATAGCCCCCGGTTTTCCCGACGGAGGCATTGCTGGCGTGCGCTACGACTTTACCAATACAGTGTGGACATTGGCGGGACTGCGCGCCGTAGTGAAGGCCAATGAAAAACTACGATTGTCCGATCTGGATCGCGCTACTACGTTCTACAAAGAGCTTCAATCGGCCTTCGACGTTGCGGCACGGGAAGAGATGGTGCAGGATCCGCGAGGGTTCGCATATTTGCCCATGCTCATGCGCGAAGATACAGAG
>JBAPYY010000103.1:0-2888 GCA_049284975.1 Occallatibacter sp. | reverse complement strand
TGTATTCATCCCGCGATGATCTGCTCACCGCAGAATTTAGCGAGGACTTTTCCGGCTTTACCGGTGGCGGGGACTTCCTGGTCAAAGACAAGGAAGAATGGGTCGCGATTACCCGTCAGGACTTCGCCCAGGTCAAGGATCCGATCCGTATTGAACTCAAGAACCTGGCCGTCCAGTCACTGGCAGATTCTATCGCCGTCGCCACCGGCTTTTTCAACATTCACCTGCCAATCAAAGACGAAATTCTTTCCAGACAAATAGCCCGCCTCGTGCTCATCTTCCGCAAGGAAGCTGCAGGATGGAAGATCTGCCATAGCAGTATTTCGATTCCCTATGACTTGGTGGGCGCGGGCGAAATTTATCCATTGAAGGAACTGACAGAGCGCAACGCGTCCTTGGAGAGAGTGGTAGATGAGCGGGCAATCCAACTTTCGTCGGCCAACGGCGAATTGGAGAGAGTAAATGAAGAACTTGGCAGACAGATGGCTCAGTACAAGCTTGTCGCGGAAGCGCTGCGGACAAGTGAGGAGTTGTATCGATCTATCATTCACGCTTCTCCCGACGACATCACGATCACGGACCGTGAGGGCCATATTCTCCTGGTATCGCCAGTCGCAATGCAGATGTTTGGAGCTAAAGGGGAAGCGGATTTCATGGGGAGTTCGCTCCTCGAGTTTATCGTCCCAGAGGACCGGGCGCGAGCATTATCCCAAATTGCGCTCAAGCGCGAAGGCAAAGTAACCGGCCCCTCCGAATACCGCGGGCAGCGTCTTGACGGAAGCACCTTCCACATTGAAGTAAATAGTGAATTCATCCGGGATGCAGCGGGATCGCCTACTGGCATGGTGGTCATCGTTCGTGATATCACTGGCCGCAAATTTGCTGAAAACGAACAGGCAGAGCTCAAGCATCGCCTCGCAGAGCACGCAGCCGAGCTCGAGCGGCTCAATGCGCTCTTGCACGAGCAGGCATTCGAAGACTCTTTGACCGGGCTCGCAAATCGCCGCCAGTTTACCGCGGCGCTCGATCGCGAGGTTCGCCGTGCCCGTCGCAAGAACGACGAGATTTCGCTCTTGATTGCCGATGTGGACTTCTTCAAACGCTACAACGACACCCTCGGACATCAGCGAGGTGACGAGTGTTTGCAGAAGGTCGCGCAGGTACTGAAGGCAACCTTCCGGCGCCCCGGCGAACTTCCGACTCGGTATGGTGGCGAAGAGTTCGCCGTCATTCTCCCAAACTGCGGACCGGATCTTGGAAAGACTCTGGCCGAGCGGTTGCTGAGTGCTATGGAGGAGGCAGGTTTAGTTCATCCTTCGTCTGATGTGGCGCCAAGCATCACGTTGAGCATCGGAGTAGCGAGTGGGCGTGTGACGGCCGATATCACTCCAGACGTTCTGATACAAGCTGCGGACAACGCGCTTTATCTATCGAAGGCCGGGGGCAGAAATCGCGTCAGTGCATGCACAGTAGGAAACCAGGAATCAAATGCCGGTTCATCTCCGGATGTTCTTACCTGAGAAGTTGTCATACTATTTCTTGGCTCTCTCCGTGCCACAGGCGGTGTAAACGGTGCGCGCTTGAGAGAATATTCCTCTTCTTTGCGACGCCGAGTGGTATGCTTTTGCCGTGGCAGGAAATCAAAATGGAAATCCCTGTTTAACCTATCTTCGGATTACTGCGATGGCTATTTGGACCTATGAAGAAAGCAAAGCTGCGGAATCGACCAAGAGTCTTGGGGAACAGTGCAGTGTTAGAGTCTGTCCCTATTGCGGCGCATTAATACAACGCATCGCACTGAGCTGCGATCATGGCTCCTGGTTTCCGGAAGGCAATGTTGACGATTATTATGGCAATTTCTGTTCGGACGTCGCGCAACTGCAAGCCTGCCTAGTATGCGGTTGGTGGGTATCGACGCTGATAAACGGAAGAGGGCCTTGGAAGCAACACGACGACGGGTTCCTGAACATGTATCGATCGTGCGGGACGCTAAGAGATCTGGACTTAAACGATATTTCCACTCCTCTCGAAGAGGTGCGCGCATATTTGACAGCCAAATACGGAGATAGATTCCATGTTCATCCAAAGAAATACGAAGATATTGTCGGTTCGGTGTTTTCGGATTTTGGATTTCGAGTGCGTGTCACATCCTACAGTGGCGACGATGGAATCGACGCAATGGTGTTGGACGGCAAAGACGACGCTGTGGTTGGCATCCAGGTAAAACGGCAACGTGAAAAGATTACGGCTGAGCAAATCCGCGCGTTTGTAGGCGCGCTGGTTTTGAAAGGATTGACCGCCGGGGTATATGTTACGACTTCCTCCTATCAAATCGGAGCCAAACGTGCCGCCAATTCGGCCGAACGCTTGCCTGGAATCGCGATCTCTCTGTTAGATTCACAGAGGTTTTACGATGCTCTCAAGATAACTAGCCGGACTACTTTTGTGGATCCTTCCGATGCTTCGTCTCCATATTTCCGGTGCTGGAAAGAGATGAGCAGGCAATACATCGCCGACACGCATGTCGACGCGCCGTTAGTGTATACGGCGGCATGGTAGCCGCCATCGCGCAGTTGCGTGCGGCTCGTTCTTCCTGCCTTCGGGAACATTTCTCCATCGCCACCGGGTTCGCCGTCTCTTGGGCTTTGGCAGATGCGAACATTCCTGAGATTGGCCTGCCGCCAGTACCTGCGGCGCTTCCCGCTTCGGGATTATTTACGGGGATGGATTTATCAACGGCTTAATGTTGCCGGCTGACTATTTTGAAGTTGTTGGCCGGCAAAGTACGCGGTACAGTAGTGCTGGTAGCGACGGACCGGGCGGTGTCCTTTCTCTCGATGGAAGCCATGAGGCTCGCTTGTAAATGTCTCCATCTTCATCGCTTGATA
>JBAPYY010000102.1:0-3398 GCA_049284975.1 Occallatibacter sp. | reverse complement strand
CGCTGCGTGACCAGACCCGCGGCTGCGTCGAGCACGCCGGCGACGGAGTGAATCTTGGTGGTCTCCAGCGCCTCTTCAAAAGTGAGCGGCGCGAGGATGGAGGGCAGGCGCTTGGCCAGCATGGTTTTGCCGGAGCCGGGCGGGCCGATCATCAGAATATTGTGGCTGCCGGCCGCGGCCACTTCCAGCGCGCGCTTGGCTGTCTGCTGGCCGCGCACATCCTTGAAGTCCACGGCAAAATGTTGCAGCTCGCTAAGCAGCGCCTCAGTTGAAACGCGATACGGTTCGCGCTGAACGACACCCACAACCATGGTGTTGAGCAGTTCCAGCACATCGAGCAGCGACGAGGCGGGATAGACGTTGACTCCCTCGACTACCGCAGCTTCGGCGGCGTTGGCCGTGGGCAGAATGAGGTTTGGAATGTTCTTTTCGCGCGCCAGAATAGCCACAGGCAACATGCCCGGCACGGCGCGCATGGAGCCATCGAGACCAAGTTCGCCCACCAGCAGAAAGCGGCTCAGATCGTTGGTGTGCAGTGCACCGTAAGCTCCGAGGATACCGACGGCGATGGGCAGATCGAAACCCGAACCTTCCTTTTTGAGATCGGCCGGCGCCAGGTTGATGGTGATGTGCGTGGGCGGGATGGAGTAGCCAGAGTTCTTTATGGCGGCGCGGACGCGGTCGCGGCTCTCGCGCACCGCAGCGTCGGGCAGGCCCACGGTGTGGAAGACGTCTTTCTCCGCGACCACGCCGCTATAGTCCACCTCGACATCAATAAGGTTGGCATCAATTCCGTAGACAGCCGCGCTGTGAGCTTTGAAAAGCATGAGGGAGGTTTCAAGCGAGTGTAGCAGATGAGAGGGGACAGGGGTCAGTGATCAGAAGTCAGGATCAGGGCCACGCTTGTTCCAGCCGCACGTCATACTGACGGCTGAAGTGAATGAGCGCAATCCACTGTCCCTGGTCTTCCTGCTTCCAGACCATGTCGCCGTGGAGCGCGAGGGCTATGGCTTCGGGCTGCATGTCTTCGTGCAGATCGAAATAGCGCTCATCCATCGCTCTGCTCAGTGGCCCCAGCGTGAAAAACGACGAGTGCGGATCGTACTTGGTGCTGAAGACAAGAGCCGTGGAATATTTTTCCGGCTCCTGAGCTGCGAGGGCGATTTGAGCGGCAGTGAAGTCGCCGATGCGATAGACAGCGAAGGGTTGATGGACGTAGCCCAGCTCGGGGCGAAGCAGTTCATCGGTGACGGGCCAAACCGAAAGCACGGTCGAGCCGGGATAGCGCGTTTCAAGCTGATGGATTCCGGCCTGCTGGAAGCGAATGACGCGGGCATAGGCCAGATTATCTTCCGGAGCAAAGCCGTAAGGCGGATTGATGCAGAGCGCAACGATGAATGCCACGGCCGAGATAGCGGCCAGTCCGTGCCAGTACGGAACGCGGCGATACAAGGTAGTGACGGCCACGAGCAGCACCAGCGGATACATGGGCAGCAGGTAACGCGTCAACAGCGCGCCGCCCAGCACGCTGAACAGCACGGCGTTCACCAACAGCAAAAGAAAAATGCTGCGCAGCGCGGCGTGTGCGATCGACGGGCGTGGCTGATTTTCTACTCCGTCTTCATCAGCGTCCGCGCGCGGCGAGAGCAGGAGAGCAGCGACGGCCATCACCACCGGCACAAAAAGATTCATGTGCGCGGTGAGATGAAGGATGCGGTGTGAGAACGCAGCCAGAAAGCGCATTGGCGAGAGATTGGCCTGAGCGTTGTAGCGCAGAAATTCCGGATTGCCGAAGATGAAGCCTTTCTTGACGTAGTGGAACGCGTACCAGCCGATGAGCGGCAGCGTGCAACTGGCGAGCCATGCGGACATGCGCCATAGCCGTGTGCGCGCCATTCCAGGAGCGCGGCGGCTCTCAACCAAGCTGACGACAGCCAGGGAGAGCGGGATGACAATGGCCGTTTCCTTGCATAACGCAGCCAGCGAAAACCAGACGGCGGCGGCCCATGGCTTGCGGTCGCGGCTGGGCAGTGCGTAGACCAGTCCCCATAGTGTGCAGGCTGCGGCAAAGATGTCAGCGTGGGCCAGCGAGCTCTGAGCAAACCAAATGGGATAGACGGCGGTGAGCGCGACGGTCCAGAAAGCGACTGCGGGCAAGCCGACCAGGCGCATGGCCAACCGCCAGACCGCCGTGAGCCCGAAGGCTGCAACGATGAGAACAGCCTCGCGCGTCACCTCGGGAATGAAGCCCGAAGCCTTCCACCACAGCGCCAGATAAACGCTGGGCAGCGGCGGATGGGCGTTGGTCGGCGTGGTGAGAGGAATCAGCGAGCCAGAGTGGAAGAAGTCCAGGGCCGCGGGAATGTAATAGCCGGCCTCGTCCCAATAGTAGGGCAGGGTGAGCAGCGTGAAGTGGCTCAGGTAGAGCGCCGCGAAGATGACCGGAAAGATCATCCACGCGGGAAAGGGCGCGTCGGGCCGCGGCTTGATAAGGCTGATCCAGCGCAAGGGTTCCCTCTAATTGACCGGTCCCTGCGGGAAGTTGTGGCTCTGCGGCTCGAGGTTGAGTGTGCCGAAGGCCTGCTCGTACTGCGCCAGATTCTGTCCCAGCATGTTCCACAGGGCCTTGGCCTGCTGCGGGCTGAGGAAGACCGCATCGTGGTTGCGGATGGTGATCTGGTCGGGCGAGTCGCTCGAGGCAAGGCCGAATACCAGTTGAAAATCCCAGACGCTGACGCGGATCTGCACGCTGTTGGCGTAGGACTCGCGGTAGTCCGGGGTGTGGGCAAGGTTCATTTGAGGCTGCTGCGCGGATGGACTCATGGTTTCTCCAGATTACTCCGGCAGGTGAGCGGGAGTGAGGTTGGTGCGAAAGGGGGGACTCGAACCCCCATGGATTGCTCCGCCAGATCCTAAGTCTGGTGCGTCTGCCAATTCCGCCACTTTCGCAGGTTTAGACCTGAAACCATTTTAGCTCCGAGTATCCGGACTTGGCAGACAACGGCCAGCAACTACTAGGGCTTGGCCGAGAGAATTGTAACGATGCTTTGAAGCCACTCTCTTACATCTAAGCCAACCCCACTGGGTCGATAAAAGCAGTAAAAGTCATGAAAGAGGCGCGCTTCCAACTCTACATTGTCACAATCGCTATCTATCAGGTGCAGAATTCCAGTCTTGAGACAATCAATCTGGTCTGTTTTTGCATCGCGCATGTACAGGGCTACCACAGCAGCAGGAGTTCCAGAATCACAAATCCAGTCCTGGTGAAAGTACGCGCCAAAAAAATTGCTGAGTACTTTCTGTTCATCGCCCTGAATTTTTCTCACGATGCGCACTCTTTTCCCTATTTCTTAGTTGAACAAATCCTTCATCTTCTCGATGAGACTCGCCGACGCTGG
>JBAPYY010000101.1:0-14318 GCA_049284975.1 Occallatibacter sp. | reverse complement strand
ATCTTGATACTATTAGCGAGCGCATCACAACAGTAAAAAAAGAGGCCTCAAAGGCCTTCAAAAGTGCCGTCTCGAATTTAGCGCTGGATCTCTGGAGGTAGTGTCATGAATGTAGAAAAACAGCATGAGGATTTCAATTTTGCTTCGTGGCGGGTAACTCTGAATTCGAGGGGAAACTCGCAGCCATTTGTTGCCGCTGTAACGCTATTCGGAGCGCTCATTGCAGGCACGGGCGGATTGTATACGCCAGCTAATACTGCATTGGTTCCCAAATGGACCAATGTTCCGGCTATCAAAATCACCAGCACTCCCTCGGTAGAACGCAAGATGCCGGCTAAGGAAGTTAGCATTCCAAGGGCAATAGTTCAAATCAGGGATAGGCTTGGCCTCAAGATGTCAGAATTAGCCGATATTTGCGGCGTGTCTCGACAAGCTGTTTATCTTTGGCTAAGAGGGGGAAATATAACAAACGAATACGCTCAAAGGATATGGCAATTGAGCCCAATCGCAGAACGCCTGCAACTTGCAGGCGTTGATAGACCCGAACACTTTATTCATCGTCCTCTCTCGCCGGAAGGGGATTCCCTATTTCAACTGCTCGTAAGCGGTGCGAACGTGGATTCAGCCCTGGCGCTTCTCAAAGAGCAGTTTAATGTGGAGCAGGATTCGCGTCACAAAGCCAACGCAGAGCGCCAAAACACACGCCATCGTAGGCAGGATTTCTCGTCAGTCACGGAATTGACTACGCCAATTCTGGAGGAATCTGATGGATAGTTCATGCGAACAGTCCGCCGCATCACCCGCCACAAAGGATGATGCGGCGACAAAACTGAGGCAGGGATCAATCCTTCCCAGGTCTTTGCGCGATCAACTCGGCTTGCCTGATCTCAAAGATAATCCCGACCCCGTGCTTATCGTCATATCCCACGACTGTGACCTTTTCCATAAGGACGAGCCGTATGTAGAACTGATAGCGGGTCAAAGCAAGGATGAGCTGAAAAGCGGATTTGCCAATGGCCAGAGTCCGCGCACATTGCACCTCGAATTCGAACACAATGGCAAGAAGAAGGTCCTTGAACTAAGTGGCTTCAATAAGGTCCGCGTTGACAAGAAAATGCTGGTCGGCGTGGACCCAGACCCGGACGCGACCCTCACCGCAAAAGACCTAAATAATACCCTACAGGCATGGCTAGCCGCCCGCTACAAACGTGCTGCATTTCCGGATGACCTGAACACTCGAATGAAGCCGATCAAGGAGAAGCTATCTTCTGCAGATCCTAAGGCAATTAGGGGTACATGGATGCGGTATGAGCCCGAGGATAACCATCTGTCCAGAGGAGGAACCATACGAGCTTTGGGTGAAGATTGTGTACTCGACGTTGGAGTGCGGTGCTAAAGCTAAAGCGGAACTACATGCCGAAAAATTGCGTCTGAGTTTTGAAAGGAAGTTTCTCAAACAGGGAATTTGGCATTCCATTGATCTCCGTGCCTGTGATGCGATTGCTGATACCGAATTTTCAATGCTCGATATTTTGACTTATAAACAATGGCGTTTAGAGCATCTCAGCCTGAAGCAAGATCCCCCGGGGGAATTTATATAGGGACCAAAGAACGCCAGCCCGTTGCAGAAAATAACCCTCAGCCAGCGCACAATCAAAGCATGAACAACGACCAGAGGCGCGGGACTTTACTGTCCACTGTTCACTGTCCATCGAGCGAGGTACCCTACCCCCCTCGACCAAGGGGTATAAATTTCCCCTGAATCCTAGCATATAATTTATAACCCGTTTGAAATCAACACCCCCTGAAAGCTGCACAGCCAAAATTCTCCCGCATCATGAGATTTGGCCCCTGAAAATCGCCGGAAAAATCCGTTTTTCACTCAAAAAACAGCCCCGAAGCATCGCTCCGAGGCGGTTTCGCTGTCTCGCTGACTCGCTGGCCTGCTAACTCCGCCGCCGCGCGCGTTCCCGCTGCAATTCGCGATAAACATCGCTCTTGGATTGGCCAAGCTCGCGCGCAATGCGCTTGAGCGCTTCCTTTTCGTCCACTCCGCTTTCGGCCTGATGACGCGCGACGCGGTCGGCAATCTTTTCGTTCACGAGGCTCGCAGATTGGCCTCGCGCACGGGGCTGCGCGTCCACCAGCAGAGTAATCTCACCGCGAATGCGATCGCGGCCGGCCAGTTCCTGCCGAGCTTCCGCAACCGTTCCGCGTAAAAACTCCTCGTGAATCTTGGTCAGCTCGCGCGAAACTACTACGCGTAAATCGGCCCCAAAGACGGATTCCAAATCTGCGAGCGTCTCCAGAATCCGGTGCGGCGCTTCATAGAAAACCAAAGTCCGCGCAGTCTCGCTCTTTTCGATCTCGGCAGCAAGAGCTTCGAGTCTGGTTCGCCGCGCGCCTGCTTTTTCCGGCAAAAAACCGATGAAGTGAAACTCGTCAGTGGACAGCCCAGAAGCCACCAGCGCGCTGAGCGCCGCATTGGCGCCGGGAATGGGAATCACCGCGACTCCAGCGGCAATGGCCTCGGCCGTCAGCCAGCTTCCGGGGTCGCTGATTCCGGGCATTCCCGCGTCGGAGACCACGGCGATGCGCCCGCCGGCCTTGAGAGCTTCCATCAGTTCGGCCGCGCGCTGGTGCTCGTTGTGCATGTGACAGCTCACGGTTGGAGTGCTTATCGCAAAGTGGTTGAGCAATTTTTGCGTCTGGCGCGTGTCTTCGCAGGCGATGCGGTCCACTCGCTTGAGCACATCCAGCGCGCGCAAAGTAATGTCGCCCAGGTTGCCGATGGGCGTTGCCACCAGATAAAGGCCGGGGGCTAGAGTATTTTCAGATGTTGATTGTGGTTCTTCCGGATCGGCGGGCATGTGCACAGTCAGTCAGCTTTCCCGCTCGCGGGCCTCTTCGCGCTCAAGGCGGCGCTGCTCGGCCAGCAGAGACATGGCGCTCATCAGGTTCTGAACGCTGACAATGCCGACGACGCGCCCGCTATCGGTGATGGGAATCAGCGAGAGCCCGCGGCCGGTCTGGATGCGGCGAATAGTGGTTCCCAGCGTGTCTTCGGGGCGAGCCACCTGAAAGGCTTTTGACATGGCTGCCTGCACGTAGCCGTTGCCGTCGTTGCGCAGCGCGTCCACAATGCGCTGGCGACTGATGATGCCCACCAATTGCGGGCCGCGCACCACAGGGAAATCCTCTTGCAGCGAGTGGACGCAGCGCACCAGCGCGTCCGACAGAGTATCGGAGGGCGAGAGTGTTGCGAAGTCTGTGAGCATCACTTCGCGCATGTGCACGGTGTCCACCACCGTTTGAAAGAAGACGCCCTGATCCTCAATCTGCGCGCCAATCATGATGAAGAATCCGGCGATGATCAGCCACGGGCTATGCAGCAACATGCCGGCCACCATGGCCGTCAGCGCCAGCACCTGGCTTATGCCGCTGGCCGCGCGGGCGGATGGAGCGACGCCGAGCTTGCGCGCATAACCGGCACGGAGGAGCCGACCCGCATCCAATGGGTAAGCCGGCAAAAGGTGCAGCAAGCCCAGCCCCGCCTGCATCCACACCATGCTGCGCACCAGCACGGCGGATGAGATCCATGGCTGGGCAAAAAGTTTTATATCGCCGCTGGCGCCTAGAAACGCTCCGGCGAGCAGCAGCGCCGTGGCCACGTTTGCCACGGGACCGGCGAATGCCAAGGCAAACTGTCCGCTGCCCTGGCTGGAGCCTTCCTGACTTTCCGGGTCCGCGTAGGCAAACATTCCGCCTATGGGCAGCAGCAGAATGGCGCGCAGGCGCAATCCAAGCCAGGCTGCCACCAGCAGCCGCGCCGTTTCGCGCACCACCACAGCAGCCACGAGCGTGACGAACAGCCCCAGACCGCGCCCAATGCCGTCAGAACCGCTCAGCGCCAGGCATACCAGCGCGAGAAGCGGAAAAAAGACGTGGACGCGGATCTCCACGCCCATCCAACGTCCAAACGGAATTGACCAGCCACGCATACA
Organism: Occallatibacter sp.; assembly: GCA_049284975.1. Lineage (GTDB taxonomy): Bacteria > Acidobacteriota > Terriglobia > Terriglobales > Acidobacteriaceae > Telmatobacter. The sequence continues at coordinate 10,314 of JBAPYY010000101.1, read as the reverse complement.
AGATGATTGTAGTGGGTCGGGCCTAATCGTTTCGAAACTCGCCGCGATTCCGGTATGCTGGTTGCCGATGCGCATCATTGCCGGATCTCTCCGCTCTCGCTCGCTCGCGGCTCCGCCGGGGCTCGCCACACGCCCCACCAGCGACCGGCTGCGCGAGACTCTCTTCAATGTGCTCGCGCCTCGGATTGAGGGCGCGGGCTTTCTGGATTTGTATTCGGGCTCTGGCGCTGTGGGGATGGAGGCGCTCAGCCGAGGCGCGGCAAGTGTGGACTTCGTCGAGAAGTCTCCGGCTGCGCTGAAGGTTTTGCGCGCCAATTTGGAACGTCTTGGATTGACTTCAGGATTCCGCATTCATTCGGCCAGCGTGAGTGCGTTTCTGCGCCGCGCCGCGAGTTCGGCTTCAAAGACAGAACGCTACGGAGTAGTTTTTCTCGATCCGCCCTGGGATGCAGCCCAGGAGTACGCGGCCACGTTAAGCCTGCTGGGCGGCTCTGCGGCTGGGCTGCTTGCTGATGGAGCGTTGGTCATTGCAGAGCATCGCCGCAAGGAGCACCTCGAAGACCGTTACGGCTCGCTCACTCGCACACGCCTGCTCGAACAAGGCGACGCGGCGTTGAGCTTCTATGCGGTCGACTCCGTTGAAGCGCCGGAATAAGGGAGAGCGGGCTTGCCACACCCGCGCGAATAGGTCGATGGATTTGCCCAGATGGGCCGAAGACACTGAAAGGCGGCTATACAGATACCACTAAGATTGTTTCTGTATAGCCGGCTATGCGGGCGCGAGCCATATCTGACCGAGGTGCGGGTGCCTGAATGACACGAATGTGAGATGATTCCCCAATGAACAAATTGGCAGTTGGGCTTCGAACGTCTTTCTGCATTCTGTTGTTTGCTTCCGGCAATGCGCAGACCACATCTTCGATTGTGGCCGCTCCATCAGTTCCAATCAGCCGCATGGTGGAGGTTGAGCCGGGTGTGCAGTTGGAGGTGCTGGACTGGGGCGGCAGTGGCCGCCCAATCGCGCTGCTGGCAGGGAAGGGCTTTACAGCGCACGCATTTGATGACTTTGGGCCAAAACTGACGGCGAAGTACCATGTTTACGGCATCACGCGGCGGGGCTATGGAAAATCTAGTGTGCCGATGACTGCGGAAGCGAACTACTCGGCAGACCGACTCGGGGATGATGTGCTTGCAGTTATCGAACAGTTGAAACTGGTAAAGCCAGTGCTCGTGGGCCACTCAATCGCTGGCGAAGAGCTGAGTTCAATCGGGACCCGTTTTCCAGAGAAGGTCGCCGGTTTAGTTTATCTGGACGCTGGCTATGCGTATGCGTTCTATGATGCGGCTGCGGGTGACTTAACGATCGACTATGACACGCTGCGGCGTCAGTTGGAGCAGTTCACGGCGCTTGGCCCCATGAAAGAGCGCAAGCAGTTGCTGAACGAAATCGCGCAGAATCTGCCACGGTTCGAGAAAGAATTCGGCCCATATCACGAACGATTTGCCGGGGTTCCTGACAATGCTCCAAGCCCGCCGGATACACCAGAAGTGCGAGTGGATATTGCGATCTTTCGGGGAGAACAAAAGTTTGATGCTGTAAAGTGCCCGGCGCTGGCGATCTACGCCGACCCGCACTCGTTTGGCGACCAGTTCAAAGACCAACCCGAAGCTCTAAAGGCAGCGCAGGCCAAGGATCAGGTGGAAACGACCTCGCAGGCTGACGCCTTTCAAAAGGGCAATCCTAAAGCAACCGTGTTGCGGATCGCGAATGCCGACCATTTCATCTTCCGGTCCAATGAGGCCGAAGTGCTGAAGGCGATGGACACGTTTATTGCTTCCTTGCCCCAGTAGTTCATCGGAACACTAATGTCGATCAAAATCTGGAGTCATGCCTCCCGGAAGACAGCAGATTTCTAACTGTCTTATCTCGTTCGGAATTTCCAAACTGCTCCCGTTGTGCGTGTGAATCAGGCTTGAGCGCCAGCCGTCGCGGCGACTGCGCCGGAAAACTCCACCGTCACCACGGTGATATCGTCCAACTGGCCGAAGGCGTGGGCCGCCTCGGCGATGCTCGCGGCAGGCTGGCGGCTGAGGTCGCGTGTGCGGTCAAAGCCAAAGAGTTCTCCGTGGTTGGATTTGGACAGAGTCTGCGCCTCGACCACGCCGTCGGAAACAAATGTGAGCCGGTCGCCGGGCGACATCGTGAGAAAAGTGGTTTCGTACCGCTGGTCGGCAAGGATGCCCAGCGGCAGAGAGCCGGGAATACCAATTTCTTCTCCATTCAGATAAGGCGGCAAGTGGCCGGCATTCGCCACTCTGAGTTGGCCGTCCGCGGAAATATGCGCGGCAAGGCAGGTCGTAAAGCCGCTGTGCGAGCGTCCCATCAGGCGGTCGTTGAGCGAGCGCAGCAGAGCGGCAGGGTCCATGCCGTGCGCAGCCTCGGCGCGGATGACGCCCACCAGCACAGAAACCAGCATAGCGGCCGGAAGGCCCTTGCCACTGACGTCGCCCACCACGAGCATCATGCCGCCCTCGCCGTCGGCAATCTGCTGGAAGAAGTCGCCGCCCACCTGGTCGGCGGGCTGGTAGATGCACTCGACCGTGAATCCCGAGCATTGGTCCAGTTTGTCGGGCAACAACACCTGCTGTATCTGGCGGGCCGCCTCAAATTCGCCTGCCAGCCACGCCTCGTGACGCCGCGCCCGCGTGAACCGAAGAACGAGGAAGACCACCATTGCCAAAAGAAAAATCAAATGGAGCAGAATGCCGGTGTGCATGGTGAAAGGCGGCAGGGGCAGCGGAACCTCAAGCACACGCGGCATACTGGTCAATCCAGCCTGGTTGAGGACGATGGCCAGGTTGTCGGCCAGGTAATAGCCGAAATCGAGAAATGTAGGCACCAGTAGGAGACGGGCATCGAGATTTCCTCGCATGGTCCGATCCACCAGCACGGTCAGAATCCACACCACTGCGGGAAGCAGGCAGACCAATTGGATTGCACCCGCGGCTGGCGCTGAGAACCAGCCCGGCCAATAGGAGATGGCAGTCAACGGGCTAACGGCCGCCAGCACAAGGCAAGCACTGCTAATCCACCCTGCGCGGGCTTTCAAAATGCGCGAAAAGAAACAGAGAGCCGCAATGAGAGTGACGGCCGCGCAGATTCCATCCGATAGGTCGAAGAGGGGAACGGGCATCAGGTTGTAGATTTCCTGGCCTACAGTCAAGGCGTTGTCTGCCGCCTGGGCCAGCAAGATGAGAGCGAACCAGAGATACTCGCGCTCCGCGTGCCGGATGAGAAACAGGCAGAAAATGGCGAATCCGACCAGACCGGCGGTGATGCTGTAGGAATATGCATCGACGAAAAGGATATTGCGGGCTATCTGACGATGATGCTGTTCGGCAGCCAGCAGTTCTGGATCGCCGGCGAGTTGGCTCCCGAGATGGTGGAAAAGGAAAGGTCCGCCGCCAACGTAGCTTGCCCAAATCGGCGAGTGCCAAACGCGGATGGCCACCTGTACGGTACGAGCGGAGCTGCTGCCGGCCGCTGTAAGAGGAAAGAGGTGATAGCGAACTTCCACGGAAGGAATCGCCGCGGGCATCTGGCCCGATCCGCCGACACGGTTGCCATCCACATAGACTTCAAAGGAGGTCATGATGGGCGCCAGCAGCAACGAAGTGGGCTTTTCACCGGCAGGAATCCTGACCGTAAACCGATACCAGCCGTAGCCGCTCATCCCCTTGTAGCCCTGCGTGGACCAGGACCTGTCGCCGCGCAGCAGCGGCCAACCGGAGTCATCGAAGCCGGGAGCGGCCCAGAGCGGCGCGCCAGTGGCCGGATCCATCGGAGAGTCGCCGGGATGGAAGCGCCATAGCCCGTCAAGCGAGGCTACCGGCTCCCGGCCGCGGTCCAGGTCGAATGATTGGGCGGGCAGCCAGGCGGCATACGCAACGACGGCAAGCGCCGCGAGGCGACGAAGAACAGAACCAAGGCGCATGGATACGTTTCCCTCTTGGGGGAGTGAATGAAACGTGGTTTGATGCTATCGCAGACCGGGGCGGTTTGCGCTAAAAGTTTGCGGCAAAGCCCGCCGCGCTTCGGCGAAAAGGCTTGCTGAAGCGCAATTCGCTAGCCAGACGGGGAGGAACCCAAATACCCGCCAGGTGTCTGATGTGACGAAATTTACGGCATTATCCACGCGCGTCTGGTAAGATTCTCCAAATTTGCAAAATTTCAAAGGTCGGGTCCTCTGCTGAATGCGCTGCGGACCGTTGTGTCCGGGGGCCTCTGTGCTTGCAAACCCAGAAAGCGAGAAAGTATCTCATGATTCGTAATTATCCTCTTACGGTTGTTTCGATCGCGCTCCTTGGTATGGTTTCTCTGTTTTCCGCCGGATGCGGAGGCAGCAAGAGCAACGCCCCCACCTACACCACCCACACCCCGAAATATCTCGTGGCATTGGACTACGGTTCGGGCAGGGTCGAGGTTATGTCAATCAATGCCACCACGGGCGCGCTGACCCCGGTGACGAACTCGCCCTTCAGCGGCCTCGGTCTCAGTGATCCTTATGCCGTGACCACCCATCCCAATGGCGAGTGGGTCTATGGCTGCGACTACGGCGAAGGCAGCAACAATCCGGTTGTCGGCTTTACCCTGAGCAGCTCCGGCGTTCCGTCGGTCATCAACACCGCCTACACCGACGAGAGCGGGGGCTGTGACTTCACTGCGGGTCTCAATATCACCCCGGCCGGCAAGTACCTTTACGCCGCCGGAGACGACACCGTCATCACAGCCTTCTCCATCAATCAAACCACCGGCGCGCTGACCAATGTTGGCAGCCTGGATGTCAGCAGCTTCGACAGCGGCGAGTATCTGCAAGCCATGGCCTCCACCGACAGCGCCATCTACGCCGCCGGGAATGATGGAACCATCTACGTCTCCGTCATCGGGTCTACCGGCGCACCCTCATCCAGCTTTACCCACCTGGCCGTGCCGAGCAACCTTGGCGTCTACTCGCTTACCGTCGATGCCACGCAAAAATATCTGCTGGCCGGTGACAATAATGGCAATCTGTACGTGTATGGTATCGCCAGCGACAGCAGCCTGACCTTGAAGTCCACGACTGCCCTGAAGCTGTACAGCACTAACACCGATACCGGAACTCTTTATCAGATCGCATTTTCGGTGGACCAGAAATTCATCTACGTTGCCGATGACACAAACGGCCTGCATGCCCTTTCCTTCAGCAGCGGGACCGTCAGCGAACTCACCGGCTCCCCTTACGCCCTCACCTACGGCACTACTACCCAGACGAGTTTCTATGGCGTTCAGGTCGATCCTTCGAATCAGTTTGTCTACGCTGCCGGCGACGACGATGGCGTGTTTAGCTGGAAGCGCGACACCTCGACCGGTTTGCTGACCAGCATCGGCCAGACCTCAACCCAGGGCGAAGACGCACTCACCACCACGTTTTAACTTGCGGCGCCTGGTAGGCGCGCAGGCTCCAATCCTTGTAAAGGTAGTCCCGCTCGAGCTTGCGCTTGAGCGGGGCTTCCCTTGCTAAAATGCATTAAATTCTCCGATTGTGAGCGCTGTTACTTTTAACCCCATTGACAGCAGGGGGAAGTAGGAGAAAAATAGCGAGGCGAGGCATATTGCGCTGTTTTATGCGGCCTACGGAGGGAAAGTGAAAAACTCAGTGAAGATGTTTGTTTTGGGAGTGTTGGGATTGTTGAGCGCGGGGTTAATTCTGAGCGGCTGCAAGTCTGGTCCGGAATTGACTCAAGCCAATGCGCAAGCCTTGATCCAGGCCAAGTATGACCAGAGTCCAGCGGTGGGCATCAACATCGCGGTGGACGAGAAAGGGCTGAAAACGGGCGTGGATTCCAATTATTGGGCGCGGACGAAGCTCTTTCCCAACAGATACTGGGCTGACTTCACACTGACTCCAGAAGGCAAGAAGTGGGTAAAACTGGCGAGCGGTGGCGATGTGATCGAGTGGCGCCCGGAAAACGCCGGCGACAGAAACTTTTCAGTAGTGATAGTGACCCTGGCGACCCACCCCATGAAAGTGCACGATGTGGGAGAACCGCAGGATGAAGTGGGCGGAACGAAGAGTGTTTCATTCGTTGAGAGCCCCAGCCTTGACGGCGTGCCGAACCCGCTGCAATCGATTTCCACCGGCCCCGGCAACAAGTTGAGCAACAGGCACATCGCCACTTTTGTGGTGGATGGCGGCGCCTGGAAGCTGCAGGGCATCAACTAAAATTGTGAAAAAATAGTGGGGTGGGGCAGAACGCATTGACCCCACCCCGTTTTCTTGCTATTGTTAAAAGGTTCCGCAAGAACGCCTCTGTTCGTGTGTCTTGGCAGCGAAGGCGTAAGGGAAGCCCGGTCAAGCTGAAGTTGCCGGAGCTGATCCCAGTGCCAGGCGCAGTCGGCCGGCCAAACAGATCCCAGGAATTGCTCTTTTCTTGCGAAGGGCGGGGATAAATCGCATCGGCGCCCGCGCGTTCTCCACCTTGGAGGGCTATGCGAGCCGGAATCGGCGAAACGGAGTTGGCTTTATCCGCAAAACGCGGAGAAACGCCCGACCACCGTCCCGGTTCTCGTCTGAGATTGGAACGAAGGCAGACGCGAAGCAGTACAGTTGGGCTTCCGTGCGTGTGCGCGACAGCTTTCAGGTCGTGCTCTTTCACCGCGGGAGGCCCTATGGGTCTGCGCGCGGCGGTCGAACATGGGTTGGCCATCAGATAAGGTGGCAAGGTTTTTTGAGCGTAAGGAGTTTTGGTTTGCCTACATTCAATCAGTTGGTTCGCAAGGGGCGCACCGCCCCCCGTTACAAGACGGCGTCACCTGCCTTGCAGGCGTCACCGCAGCGGCGCGGCGTTTGCACCCGCGTGTACACGCAGACCCCCAAGAAGCCGAACTCGGCCCTGCGCAAGGTGGCTCGCGTGCGATTGACGAACGGCATCGAGGTCACCACCTATATCCCCGGCATCGGCCACAACCTGCAAGAGCACTCGATCGTGCTCATTCGCGGCGGCCGTGTGAAGGATCTTCCCGGAGTGCGCTATCACGTGGTCCGTGGGACGCTGGATTCGGTGGGCGTGGCTGAGCGCAAGCAGAGCCGCTCGAAGTATGGAGCCAAGCGCGCCAAGGGCGGCGCGACAGGCAAGAAGTAGAGAAAGTCGAGCTTCTAGCTGCTAGCTCCTAGCTTCTAGCTCGTTCCCAGGGACAGCCAAGATTGGCGTTTCCCGCACCAAGGAGCTAGAGGCTAGCGGCTAAAAGCTAGCGGCTGATTTAGAGGATTTTGAGGATTATGCCGAGAAAAGGGCACATTGCGAAGCGGGAAGTGGCGCCGGACCCAGTCTACGGGTCCACGCTGGTCACCAAGTTCGTCAACTCAATGATGTGGGGCGGAAAGAAGTCGACCGCCCAGGGCATCTTTTACGAGGCGATGAAGAACCTCGAAGAGAAGGGCGGCGGCGACGATGCCCTCAAGCTCTTCAAGAAGGCGGTGGAGAACTGCAAGCCGCTGCTCGAGGTGAAGACCCGACGCGTGGGCGGCGCCAACTACCAGGTGCCGATTGAAGTCAATGCTGACCGGCGTACCTCGTTGGCCATTCGCTGGCTGATCAACTACGGCCGCAGCCGCGGCGAGAAGGGCATGACCGACAAGCTGGGCAACGAGCTGCTGGATGCGGCTAACGGACGCGGCGCGGCGATGAAGAAGAAGGAAGACGTGCACCGCATGGCTGAGGCCAACAAGGCCTTTGCTCATTACCGCTGGTAAGCGGGCGGGAATCGCAAGAGAGATTTGAGGCTGGAGGCGCCCTGGCGCGCCGGCTTCCGGAGGGTCCCCAAGTTGCGGGCCCGTTGAACCAAGGAAGAAAACCGCGGGGCTGAATCGCCCGCAAGGAAGAAATTGCCGTGGCTCGCACTATACCTCTGAATCGTTGCCGGAACATCGGAATCATGGCGCACATTGACGCCGGAAAGACGACAGCGACAGAGCGCATCCTGTTTTATACGGGCATCACGCACCGCATCGGCGAAGTGCATGAGGGCACGGCGACCATGGATTACATGGAGCAGGAGCAGGAGCGCGGCATTACGATTACTTCGGCCGCCACTACCTGCACTTGGCGCGACGTCCTCATCAACATCATCGACACCCCCGGCCACGTGGATTTCACCGCCGAGGTGGAGCGCAGCCTGAGAGTTTTGGATAGCGCGGTGGCGTTGTTTGATTCCGTTTCCGGCGTGCAGCCGCAGAGCGAGACGGTGTGGCGCCAGGGCGACAAGTACAAGGTGCCGCGTATCTGCTTCGTCAACAAGATGGACAAGAACGGGGCTGATTTCGAGCACGTTCTGGACACCATCCGCAAGCGCCTGGGTGCACGGCCCGTCGCGTTGCAACTTCCAATCGGCGCAGAGGCCAACTTCAAGGGCGTTATCGACTTGATCGAAATGAAAGCCATTGTCTGGCATGACGAGACGATGGGCGCTGAGTTTTCCGTCGAGCCGATTCCCGCCGAATTGCAGAAGAAGGCTGAGGCTTTCCGCTTGCAGTTGATCGAAGTGATCGCCGAGACCGACGATGTGCTGCTCGAAAAGTTTCTCGAAGGCGAAACGCCGACGATCGCCGAATTGAAAGCGGGCATTCGCCAGGCCACCATCGATCTGAAGGTCTTCCCTGTTCTCTGCGGAAGCGCATTCAAGAACAAAGGTGTGCAAACGCTGTTGGACGCGGTTGTCGACTATCTGCCCAGTCCGCTGGATAAACCGCCGGTTGAAGGCATCGATCCGCACCATCACGACAAGATCGTTATTCGCAAGGCGGACGACAGCGAGCCTCTCTCGGCCCTGGCCTTCAAGATCATCAACGACCCATTCGGCAAACTGGGCTTTGTCCGGGTTTATTCGGGCTCGCTCAAGACCGGGGATACGATCTTGAACCCCCGCACCGGCAAGACGGAGCGCATCGGCCGGCTGGTCAAGATGCACGCCAACAAGCGCGAGGATGTGACCGAAGTTCTGGCCGGCGATATTTGCGCATGCGTGGGCATGAAAGATCTGAAGACGGGCGACACGCTCTGCGCGCCACATCATCCCATTGCTTTGGGAGCTATCACGTTTCCGGAAACGGTCATCTCTGTGGCCATCGAGCCCAAGACCAAGGCCGACCAGGAGAAGATGGGCGTTGCCTTGTCACGGCTGGCGGACGAAGACCCCACTTTCAAGGTGCGGACAGATGAAGATTCCGGGCAGACGATCATCAGTGGCATGGGCGAGCTGCATCTGGAAATTCTCGTTGACCGCATGAAACGCGAGCACAAGGTCGAAGCCAATGTGGGCGAACCCAAAGTGGCTTTCCGCGAGACCATCCGCAAGAAGGCCGAAGCAGAGGGCAAGTATATTCGCCAGACCGGCGGCTCAGGCAACTACGGTCATTGCAAGCTGAGGGTCGAGCCAAACACGCCAGGCGCGGGCTACGAGTTTGTCAACGAGATCAAAAGCGGTTCGGTGCCCAAGGAGTACATCAAGCCCATCGATCAGGGCGTCCAGGGCGCGCTTGAACTGGGCATCCTGGCGGGCTTCCCGCTGGTGGATATCAAGGTGACCCTGTACGACGGCAGCTACCACGAAGTGGATTCCAACGAAATGGCCTTCAAGTTTGCCGGATCCATCGCTTTCAAGGAAGCCGCGCGCAAGGCCAGCCCGGTGCTGCTGGAGCCGGTGATGGCTGTCGAAGTCACTGTCCCCGAGGAGCACATGGGCGTGATCATCGGCGACATCAACTCGCGCCGTGGACGCATCGAGGGCATGGAGCATCACGCAGGGTCGCAAGTCATCAAGGCCATCGTGCCGCTCAAGGAAATGTTCGGCTACGTGAACGACATTCGTTCGTCCACTCAGGGCCGCGCATCGTATTCAATGCAGTTTGCAAGGTATGAAGAGGCTCCGCGCATGATTGCCGACGAGATTATCGGCCGCGCGCAGGGCAAGTGAGGTAAGGCATCAGGGGTCAGAGATCAGGGATCAGAAAAACGGCTGTGGTAAGCCGGAGTTGCTAGAAAAAGCGAAAGAAACTGACCCCTGAACCCTGACTACTGAAACCTGGATTTTGGGGCTGGAGCCGGATGGCCGGCGCCCCTGGTTGAAACGGGCAGTAAAAGCTACGAAAGGGAATTGGGACTTTTATGGCGAAGGAAAAGTTTGATCGCAGCAAGCCGCACGTGAATGTGGGAACGATTGGTCACATTGATCACGGCAAGACGACGCTGACGGCGGCGATAACCAAGGTGTTGAGC
>JBAPYY010000100.1:0-4472 GCA_049284975.1 Occallatibacter sp. | reverse complement strand
CCGCAATTCCAGCTCCCAGCCCGCTCAGTCCACCCTGCCCACCAATGCTGAGCGCGGCCTGACCGCTACCGGCGCCGCCGCCGGCTACTACCTGATTGACGACCCCAACGACCCGACTAATCCGCTCGGCACCTTTCCGGTCGACAATCCTTGCCCCTACGTCGGTCCCGTCGGTGGTCCACAAACGGTGGCCGCGAACGTGAACCCCTGCACCTCGCAAACCTGGTTTGGCATAGGCCTGGGTGAAGGTGGCACGGCCGCGCAGGCTTACTACGGCGGCACGGAATATCTCACCGGCCAAGTCCCATCGAGTGCCGTCATCCCCTATGCGGCGTCGGTCCTGGCGCTTCTGCCGCTCAACACCAACAGCAACTCATACAACAACTACAACATTCCGGACCCCAGCACCTTCGACCGCGACAAAGGCGACGTGAAGGTGGATTACGACGCGAGCAAGAGTCTGCGCCTCTTTGCCCGTTACTCGCAGAGCCGGTTCAATGCCTTTAACTTCGGATCGATTGCCGGCACGGCAGGCGCCAACGGCGATGGCAACGTCTATGCCCCAATGAAGCAGATCGCGGCCGGCGCTACCTGGACCATCAATTCAAAGTCCTTGCTTGAGGCCCGTTTCGCGTTCTCGAGCATGCAGGCGGGGAAAACTCCTCCGCTGGTTGGCGGACCCAGCATGCAATCCATGTTTGGCATCACCGGACTTCCCACCGACCCTCAATACACCGGCGGTATCAGCTGGGAGTACTTTGTCGATGGCGGCTTCACCAGCCTTGGCCGCTTGTTTACCAGCCCGCAGTACCAGAACCCCACAGACTGGAATCCCAAGGTCAGCTACACTCGGATGCTCCCGGGCCACACCGTTAAGCTTGGGTTCGAGTACACCATGCTCCACGTGGCGCAGCAGGACCTACACCCCGTCTTGGGCGGCGATGCTTATGACGCGCAGATGAGCGGCTATTGTTACTACGCGGGCTGCTACGCCACCGTTCCAACCTACGGCCCCTACCTCCATGGAGCGCAGACCTCGGAAACCGCAAAGATGTTCGACTACGCCGATTTCCTACTCGGCTACAGAACAGAAATGGGTCTCTCAAGTCCTACCATTGCCAACATCCGCGATTGGGGCTGGAGCGGCTATGTGCAGGATGACTGGAAAGTCAACCACCGGCTGACGATAAATGTGGGTCTGCGCTACGAATACGCCACACCCATTTACGAGGCTAACAACCATCTGTCCAACTTCAATCCCGGCACGATGTCCATGGTGCTGGCCAGCTCCAGCGACCCCTATACTGTCGCCCCGAATAAGGAAGACTTCGGGCCTCGTATTGGCGCGGCTCTCTCTCTCACTAACAACACCGTTCTTCGCGGCGGCTTCGGCATCAGCTATTCGCACTGGAATCGCACCGGCTCGAGCTACCTGACCCTGAACGCGCCCTACGGCATCGACGCGCTCCAAGAGGTTTATCCCAGCCTGACACCCAACCCCGCTTACGGAATAATCGGCTATCTCAACACCGAAGCCAGCTTCCCAGCTAATATGGCCAACCCTGCTAACTGGACAATAGCCGACGCTCAAAACGTGGCTCTCCAGTACATGCCTCACAGTTCGCCCGACACCCAGGTACGGAGTTGGTATCTCTCTGCACAGCGCGAATTGGGCCACGGTTTGCTGGTTGATTTGGCCTATGTGGGCAACACAGGCGTTAACGAAGTCTTCTTTAACGATATCAACCAAGCCGCGCCGCAAACCACCGCCGGTGGCTCTGTACCACTTACGTGCGAACCACTTGCACCAGCAACAACTTGCGCGCAGCGCGTTTTCTCGTACCCTGGATTTGGCTCGATCATCGGCACCTTGCCATGGGGCTACTCTCACTACAACGGCCTGCAAGCCAAGGTGGAACAGCGCTTCACCTCTGGACTCTACCTGCTGAACTCTTTCACGTGGTCCAAGGCCATCGACATCGCCGCTCAGTCCCTGGACGGCGGCGGCGACTGCAACAATTGCGGCAACGGCATTCCTTCGGTCCAGAACGTCTATGACTGGCAGGCTGACCGCGGCATATCGGCTTACAACCATCCGTTCGTCGACTCGACCTCCGTCGTATGGACGCTGCCCATCGGCCAGGGCCATAGGCTGGGTGGAGGTATGAACCGCGCGTGGAACAAGGCATTGGGCGGCTGGCAGACAACCGACATCTTTCAGGCCCGCAGCGGCGACCCGCTCACCATGGCCTATAACCCAAGCACCAACGCTCAGGTTTCGACGCTGATTACTATCAGCGGCCGCAATTCCTACCGTCCTAACCTGGTGCCAGGCAATCCGATCAAGAACTCGACCTGGGCCTACAATTCCACCCTGAGCGGCATTCAATACCTCAACAACCAACCCTGCACAACCACAAACAATCTGGCTGCGTATTGCACGCCGCCGGCGAACGCGCCCTTCGGCAATTCGCCCCGCGACGCCGCCCGCGGCTTCGACTTCTGGCAACTCGACACGGGCCTTACCAAGGACTTTCCCATTATGGAGAACGTCAAATTGCAGTTTCGCGCCGAGGCCTTTAACATCACCAATAAAACCAACTTCGGCGATCCGAACACCTCCCTCGGCGGCACCTTCGGCGTGATCAACTCTATTCAGGGCTCCGCACGTCAGTTGCAATTTGCCGGCAAGATCATCTTCTAAGCGGCGCTTGCAGTCTCTGTAACTTCTGAACTAACAATGCGCTGAGGATTCTTTCTCAAAAAGAACCTTCAGCGCATTTCTTTTTCTCTATTTACTCATCCATGCCTAGTATCATTAATAAGAGGTTTGAAGATAGCTCCGCACATAGAGGTGAGGCCCTTTTCTCCCACCGCCTGTGCTAACTGGACAGATCAATCCGGGGGATTCTTCCATCCTCACAAATTAGGGACTGCACGATTCGCGCCAGGAGTGCCATCCATGACTCATCCATTATTCCTATCAGGACGAACAATCGCCTGTGCCATATTTTCTTCCTTCCTTTTGATTCCAGGTTCGGCTGCTGCTATGAGCAGCCACCAGGCTCCTACTGACACTCCTGCTTCTGCTCCGGATATGGTTCTCGAAGGCGTCGTTACGGGCGCTCAGAATCACACCTACATTCAAGTGCCGTTTATGGTACCGGCCGGAACGAAGCGGGTCACGCTGACTTTCGCCTACACCGGCAAGGAGCAGCACACAGCGCTCGATCTTGGCTTGCTTGACCCAGATCAGCTTCGCTGCTGGAGCGGCGGCAACAAGTCCCTGCTTACCGTGGGAATTAACGATGCGACTCCCTCGTGCCTTCCGGGACTTATTCCTCCGGGTAAATGGAATGTGCTGATCGGTGTACCAAACATTCGTCCCAATGTACAGTCGCATTTCACAGTGCATCTGTACTTTTCTTCCACCGGCTCGGTATCGAGTGAACCAGCGGAATTGAATGTGCCGCTCAAGGAGGGACCTGCGTGGTATCGCGGTGATTTGCATATGCACACCGCGCAAAGCGATGGTGAATGTCCGAGCCAGACGGGAAAGATGGTCCCATGCCCGGTCTACTTCACCGCAGATGCCGCTGCCCGTCGCGGGCTTGACTTCATCGCGATTACTGACCACAACGCAACCTCTCAGTACAATTCCATGCGCGAGTTACAACCGTATTTCGATAAGCTGCTGCTGATTCCAGGCCGCGAGATTACCACCTTTGACGGCCACATCAATTTTCTGGGCACTACCGATTTTGTCGATTTTCGCCTGGGAAGCAAGGCTGTTCCTGATATGAATACTTTGCTGCGCAACGCCGATGACTTGGGCGGAATTACTTCGATCAATCATCCAGGCGACCCCAGCGGCGAGTTGTGCATGGGTTGTGGCTGGACGCCGCAGTCTAAAGTAGATATGCATCTGTTGACAGCTGTTGAGGCGGTAAATGGGGGAAGCGAGCAGTACGGCATTCCCAATATTCCTTTTTGGGACAATCAACTGAACAACGGTTGCCGCCTGGCAGGAATTGGCGGAAGTGACAATCACCGGCCGATGCAGCCGCTCGACGGAATTGGCTCTATCGGAAGTCCTACAACGGTTGTCTATGCGACCGAACTTTCGGCGCCCGCGATTATTGCAGGGATCCGAGCAGGGCACGTTTTCATCGACCTTGCGGGAACCCGCGATCGTCTCCTCGAAGTAACAGCTCGCGCCGGAGACCGGACAGTTCACATGGGCGATCTTCTTGCTGCGCCTGAACATGAAGCTGTGAACTTCGTTATGCACGTTACTGGCTCAGTAGGCGGGACAGTGCGCTGGTTCGAAGACGGCCAAGAGGTGGCTTCCAAGGCTGGCGGTGCTATTTCATCCGCAGATCAGAGTTTTCCTATGGCCTGGGTGAGCGACGGCCATCGCCATTGGTTTCGTGCGGAGGTTGTCGGCGCTAATGGCAAGCGGTGGCTGCTGG
>JBAPYY010000099.1:0-2287 GCA_049284975.1 Occallatibacter sp. | reverse complement strand
CAACTCGCTCCTGCCATCGCGGACAGCTACAACAACCTTGGCGTGATTATGGCAACGGAAAAGAATTACGCGGACGCACTGAGATATTTTCAGCGAGCGGCAACGTGGAACCCTTCGTTTGAAGGGCTGGATCTCAACATGGGTCGAGCCGCGTTCATGGCTTCGAAGTTCTCTGAAGCGCTCCCGCCACTTTCCCGCTATCTCCGGTCGCATCCTGGTGACTCAGGCATCCGCGGCGCGCTGGCCATGAGTTATTTCATGACGAACAACTACAGAGGTTGCATCGACGCACTCAAGGGGGCAGGAGAAGGAGTCACATCCATCCCGCAGATGCAATACGTTTACGCAGAATCACTCGTGAAGACCGGTGAGGTTTCGTCGGGAAAAGAGCGCCTCGAAAGACTGGAATCTGCACATCCGGAGATCGCCGAAGTGCACCGCAGCTTTGGAGAAGTACTTGAGTTCCAAGGAGAGAGGAGGAAGGCGGCTGAAGAATTGCGAAGCGCAATTCTACTTAACGCACGTGATCCGGAGTCGCACTACGACCTGGGCAAGGTAGAACTCGAAATCGGGGATGCGACCGCCGCAATTCAGGAACTGGAATCTGCAGTTAGCCTCCTTCCAGGCGATCCGAATTTTCATGAGGAACTTGCTCGAGCATACAAAGCGGCTTTGCGGACAGCGGACGCGCAGAAAGAACTGGGCATTTCTGATATCCTCCGAGCTTCTCAGGCGCAGGCCGCGAAAACTGGCGCTGATCCTCACAAAGCAACGGTTCCCAACCGGTGAGCAATTAGGTAAGTCAGGCCTGGCGCAATAAGGGTAAAGAGAATCATTTACTGTGCGGTAGCCTTGGCGTGCACCGGAGACAGTGGCCGAATGCTCTCCGCGGGAACGATCCCGTGACCTTCCTTCACTGCATAGAATCGATCCGCGGCAAGATTACTGATGTTATCGATGGCCCCCGACGGCCAATGGATTTCCACGCTATCGACCTTTGTAGCCGAGCCCAGCCCGAAATGCATGCGTAGATCATTCTGTGACAGGTAGCTTCCTCCGCTGTGAATCTCGTCCGTCTGAGTCATGCCTCCAGCGACGATCTTTATGCAGGCATTCAAGGCGAGGCGATTGCTTTTTGTTCCTGCCAGCTCGAAACTTACCCAGTGGCGCCCCGAAATTCCATGGTTCCTCAGGATCATAGGGCTGCCGTCGAGGTCATTGACCACGACATCCATATTGCCATCATTGAACAGGTCAGCTACAGCAAGCCCGCGCGAAACACGCTTTTCTCTGAGCGCAGCGCCCGCCTCCTCGCTCGCATCGCAAAAGGTGCCATCCCCTTGATTCAGACTGAGCAGTCCAGGTTGGCGATAACCAGGGTCCGACGGTACCTCATCCATCTGCGGATAAACGTGCCCGGTCACAGTAATTAGATCCAGCCATCCATCATTGTCCAGGTCAACAAATGCAGTTCCCCATTTGACCCACGGCAAGGACGCACTTGCTACACCCGACGAAAACGACACTTCCGAGAAGTTCCAATCGCCTTCGTTGCGATATAAGTCATCGTTTTCATTTTCAAAATTCGTGACGGAGAGCGAAGGCCGTCCAGTGTGGTTATAGTCGCCTACAGCGATTCCCATCGAAGCCTGCTCGGAGCCGTCCTTACTTAGAGCGGTCCCAGACTCATATCCAATCTCGTCAAATTTACCGTTCCCGAGATTCTTGTATAGGAATTTTGGGGTCGAGTCGTTAGTCAGGTAAATATCGGGGCGGCCTGTGTTGTTTAGGTCGACCCAGATAACTCCAAGGCCGTAATAGCCATTCGGATCGCTCACGTCGGCGTTCTTCGAAACGTCGGTAAATGTCCCATCCCCATTGTTATGGTAAAGAGAGTCACCGGCTCCCTTCAGTCCGCGCGGACCGCACTGCACATCGACTCCGCGGTATTTGCAATAGGGTGTGCTGCCAAATTGCGGCAGGTCATCAAGGTGGAAATCTACGTAGTTCGCCACCATCAGGTCAACAAACCCATCCCCGTCATAGTCCCCGAACGATGCCCCTGCAGACCACCGGCCATCGGCCACGCCCGCCCTGGCCGTTACATCCGTGAACGTGCCGTCGCCGTTGTTGTGATAGAGTATGTTGCCGCCCAGACAGGTAATGTAAAGATCCGGCCACCCGTCATTATCGTAATCCCCAACTGCTCCGCCCATTGCCAGGCAGGGTTTTGTAAGTCCCGACTTCTCGGTAACATCAGTGAAAGTACCATCATGGTTATTGTGAT
>JBAPYY010000098.1:0-1907 GCA_049284975.1 Occallatibacter sp. | reverse complement strand
ATGTTCTGATGCCCGAGCATGTTCATTTGCTCGTTGGAGAGCCTTTGGTTTCGTCGCTTTCTGTCGCCTTGCAGGTTTTGAAACAGAAAACTTCACGCAAGCT
Organism: Occallatibacter sp.; assembly: GCA_049284975.1. GTDB lineage: Bacteria > Acidobacteriota > Terriglobia > Terriglobales > Acidobacteriaceae > Telmatobacter. The sequence goes on along the minus strand of JBAPYY010000098.1, from coordinate 1,804 downwards.
GAAAAAGATTGGAGACCCCCGATTCTGGCAGCCGCGTTACTATGATTTCAACGTTCATTCGGAATTCAAGACTGCGGAGAAACTCCGGTACATGCACCGCAACCCGGTAATACGCGGATTGGTCGAGACGCCGGAAGATTGGCCGTGGTCAAGTTTCGTGCATTACGCGACGGGTGCAGTGGGCGCGGTCGAGATCGAGTCGGAGTGGACCGCGCAGAGAAGGGAAGCAAACCAAATGCCAGTGAGCGGACAGTTGTGCAGCCCACCCTTCGCAAAATGAGCGAAGGATGGGGCACCCGCTGTGTCGGAAAGAGAACGGGACTAAATGCCGAAAAGGTGCGCCACTCGCCGAGAGTATCAGCCAGCCTTGGTGTGTACCTATCCGATGACTTTGTACTCCTCGTAGGTTGGGCCGGCAATGCCTATCTAGTCGGCGGCGCAGTCAAAGATGTAACAGATTACTATAGCGAAAATGCTGGAGGTTGCAAGTAGCACGGGATACGAATCTGGTTTAAGCAGGAAACATCTAGTGACGATTTGCGGCACAACAATTGGTCTAGCTGCATTTTTGTCCGTCAGCTTATGGCCGCAATACATGACGCCCATACAAATGGCACTTTATACAACGTTTGTCTTTGGACCACTATTCTTAGGCCTTTGGGCTGAGAGACATCGTCTAGTCTTTTGGATTGGCATATTGTTGACGCTTGCTTTGCATGGTATGTTACTGTATTCGATTCGCTCAATGTTTCCGTTTAGGACGGTCTTGGTTGTTATTCCGATTGCCTTGGTAGAGTCTTCAGTTATGTTTATTCTGATGCTCAAGGCGTTGGGTGATCGTGGCGCGGGCGACACGGAATAGAAGCGATCAGTGGATTGCGCTATAGTGCTTCGCCAAAACGCCATCCGCGCCGGGTGCCCCACTCTTGAATCGTTTCTTGATTCAAGGGTGGGGCACCAAGATCCCATTAGGCGTCTGCCCCAATCGCATGTGGTTTGCAGAAGATTATTCTTCCTCGGCGCACACTGGCAGATAGAAAAAAATGAGCACTCAACCCCTCATGGGTCCAATCTGTCAGGAATTACCCGGTCTGTTCCACACCCTTGGCTGCTGACCCCCACCCCCCTAGACCAAGGGGTGCAAATTTACCTTGAAACCTTGCACATTATTTCTAACCCGTTTTGAATCAATGCCTGTTGAAAACTTTTCAACGCAAAATTCTCCCGCATGGTGAGAAATGACCTCTGAAAATCACCGGAAAAACCCGTTTTTTGCCCATAAAACGCCACCTAATCGCCGCCCAAGCGCCTTTCCCCTAACTCCGCAAACTCCGCTAGCACGCGCGCACGCGGCTAACTCCGCTAACTCCCAGCTCCGCCTACTGCTTCTTTACCGGCAACGGCGTTGTGCCATTCACCACGCTGGCCGCCGAGAGCGTAGGCACCGTTTCGCTGTCGTTTTTCACGAGGATGGAAATTCTCCGGTTCGACGGATCGAGAGGATTGCTTTTTACCCTCAGCATCTGGTCGGCGTAGCCGCGCACCTGTGTTACCTGGTTCGAGCGCACACCGTCCTGCTGCATCAGCCGCCGCGCCGAGTTGGCGCGGTCAGCCGACAAATCCCAGTTGCTGTAACCGGAGTTGCTGGGGTACGGCGTGGCGTCAGTGTGGCCCTCAATCAGCAGTGAATTAGGCAGGGTTTTCAACTCCGCCGCCAGCAATGCCAGCAGCTCCTGTCCGCTGTCGCTCAGGCGCGCACTGCCGCTTTGGAAGAAGGTTCCGTCCTTGCCTTCGATCAACTCGA
>JBAPYY010000097.1:0-2840 GCA_049284975.1 Occallatibacter sp. | reverse complement strand
GTCCCCCATGGATTGCTATTGAGCAGGTTATTTATCACGGTATTGATATTTCCGTATTCGGTTTGATAGGCGCCTATGTCCGTCATGTTCGGAACCAGGCCCAACTGCGGCAGTCCGCCGTTCTCTCTTTGCCCCTCATAGGCGACAAACCAAAACGACATATCCTTTATGATCGGGCCGGAAGCCGAACCGCCGAACTGATGGTTGGTGAACGCATTCTTGGGCTGGGCATCGGTATTAAAGTAGTTGCGCGCGGCCATCGCTCCGTCGCGATAGTACTCGAATGCACTGCCGTGGACTTTATTGGCACCGCTCTTGGTGACGATGTTCACGGTTGCGCCGGAACTGCGGCCAAACTCCGCCTCCGGGCTTCCGGTCACTGGAATCTCAGCCAGCGCATCAACGGGAAGAATGGTAGACGGAGCGCCCCACACGCCCGCCTGATTGACCGACGGCAGGTTGCGGTAGCCGTCATTCATGTCGGTGCCATCGAGCAAATAGTTATTTGACCGGCCACGGTTTCCGTTGAGGCTGAAAAGTCCGTAAGAGCCGGCCGATTCGGTTGATCCCACAGGATCGCTGCTTGCGCCGGGAACCAGTTCCAGAAGCTTTGTATAGTCGCGTCCATTAATAGGCAACTCAGAGGCCTCGGCGGCTTCGATGGTGCCGCCCATGGTGTTGGAAGTGGTCTCCACCAGCGGCACGCTGGCGCTCACCTCGATCACTTCTTCAACCGCCCCGGCGGCGAGCTTGACGTCGGCACGCGTCGGCGATCCGACGCTCACAGGAATCTGCGTCAGCGTCGTCGTGCGGAAGCCCTTTTTCTCGACCGTTACGCTATAGGTGCCGAGCGGCAGCTCCGAGGCCAAATATTCGCCCCGGTCATTGGCTTCAACGGTGCGTGACAAGCCAGTGGACGGGCTGAAGACCTTTACTTGCGCTCCGGCTATAGCTGCACCGCTGCCGTCTGTAATAGTGCCCAGAATGCTTCCACGGAAGGTCTGCGCCATGGCGGCAGGTGCGTAGACAAGGACGAGAAAAGCAAATAGAACGGCAAACGTGCCTGAAAAGGCAATCGTGCGGCTTCTCATGAGGCCGTGCTCCTTAGGTTTTCCGGTGAATTTATGGAATACTGGTCTGAGTTTAGCGAGCAGGGAATAAAGACCGTATAAGGAACTACGCCTTTCTAGCGCTCTTAATCGATTTGCCCTGTGGAATCCCGGTACGGAATTCCCAAACGATGGAGTGCGGGCTTTCCAGCTGGGCCCGAAGCCTGATTGGCAAATGAAGATTGGCTTATTGGCAGGATTCTCCGAGTCAGCCTACAATTGCCGACGGCCCATTCTTCCATTCTCAATGTCCGGTTGCGCCCAAATCCACCTTGCCATGGAAACGGCTGTAGACAAAGACGATGTAGCAAACGGCCAGCGACATCCCGAAGCTCCACCAGACGAGGCCGATAGCCAGCGTGTGCGGGCCGGAGATGGCGCGGCTCAGGGTGATGTCGTTGGCCGATCCTGTGGTTGCGGGCAGCAGCGTGGGATACAGGCTCCAGCAAGCGCCTGCCAGCATGAAGAAGAGGTAGAGACAGGAAGATAGAAACGCCTTGACGGGTTGAGCTGTGCGATTGAAGAGCCAGATGCCGACGAGCGAAGCGACCACGCCCACGGGAACGACAAAGGTGAATGGATAATTGAAATAATTGTCCAGGCTGGCCGGGCGCACGAAGATCGTCGCGCCCAGACTGATGACAGTGAGAGCCGTAAGCTGGAAGCAAAGCGGGTTCACGATATGGCGGGCGCGCGCGGCCAGTTCGCCGGAGGTTTTGATAGTGAGCCACAAGGCTCCGTGCAGTGTGAGCGCCGTGAGAGCGACAAGGCCGCCGATCACCGTGTACCAATCCAGGATGCCGGGCCGCGGGCCGGGTTGCCAGTTGGTCCACAGGGGCAGGAAGAAGTAGCCATCGGCTTGCAGCGGAACTCCGCGCAGCACATTGGCCAGAGCCGCGCCGAAGAAGATGGTGAGCAACGCACTGGCCAGGCCGAAGAGGCCGTCGAGCAGTGCCCGCCAGACGCCGACATCGATGTGGTTGCGCAGTTCCAGGCTTACGCCGCGCAGAATCAGCAGCCAGAGCACGATCATCAGCGGCAAATAGAAGCCGCTGAAGGCCGAGGCGTAAAGCAGCGGAAAAGCGAAGTAGAGCGTGCCGCCGCCCGCCAGCAGCCACACTTCGTTGCCGTCCCAGACCGGGCCGATGCTGGCGAGCGTCGAGCGGCGCTCGGCTTCGGTGCGAACCAGAAACAGGTGAAGCACGCCCACGCCCAGATCAAAGCCGTCGAGCACCACATAGCCGACAATCATTACGGCAACCAGCCAGAACCAGATGAAACCCATCATGATGAAACCCTCTTTTTTTCAGTTTCAGCCCAATGCTGCGCCGTTGAATATCAGTCGGCTTGAATGGCAGCAACGACCTTCGGCTCCGGACCGCTGCTGATTTCGCGATAGATCAGGACAGTGAACAGCAGGCCGAGCAGTGCATAAAGCCCCATGAATCCCAGTAGCGTAAACAGCCCGTTGCCGGCCGAGACGGTATTCGAATAGCCCTCGCTGGTGCGCATCAGGCCATAGATCAGCCACGGCTGACGGCCCAGTTCGGCGGTAATCCAGCCGGCGGTGTTGGCGATGTAGGGCAGCGGAAAGCTGAGCAGCAGCGCCCACAAAACCCAGCGCGTGGAGTGAAGCCGCCCGCGCCATAGCAGAAACGCAGCCACGATCATGAGCAGCGCAAACCACGTCCCCAGTCCGGCCATGATGTGGTAGGCGTAAAAGAGCAGCGG
>JBAPYY010000096.1:0-1616 GCA_049284975.1 Occallatibacter sp. | reverse complement strand
TCAACTGCAACGGCACCTTGCTTAGGGGGTTCAGCTCCTTGGAGACAAGCTGCAACTTCACCAGCAAGCCGGCCGAGCCGCAGGCGTAGTCGTGGCAGACCTCACCCGGCCTGGGCCGAAGGATGTTAGCCATGAGGAAACCCACCTCGGTCGGCGTGAAGAACTCACCGGCGCTCTGGCCCGAACCCTCAGCAAACTTCCGTAGCAGATATTCATAGGCGCGCCCAAGAAAGTCGGGCTCGACATCCGAGAGCCCCAGCCGATAGCGGGGATCGGAGAACGTTTCGACGACGGAGCGGAGTTTTGCCGGGTTGATGTCGCGCTCTCCGTTCCGCTCCGCCGCGAAATCGACGACGTCGATCACGCCGGCCAGCCCAGGGTTCTGCTTTACGACGGCCCGCACGGCTTTGGTGAGGTGTTCACCGATGTCCTTCGGCTTCTCCGCTTCGCTCGGCCAGGTGAATGCCTCCCGTCCACTCAGCACAGCCCAACGCGCCTCCTGCGGCACATAGAACCTGAGCAAGGAATGATCGCCCTCAACGATCTCAAGTGCGGTCGGCCGGTCCCCATAGTCCTCTGCCAGCCGGTCAATCTCGTCGTCGAAAACATCAGAGAGCCGCTTCAGGAAGAGCAAGGGCAGCAGGTAATCCTTGAACTTGGGCGCATCCTTCTCCCCGCGGATGGAACAAGCAGCATCCCAGAGCATCTGTTCCATGGGCTTAGTTGTCGGCGCCGCCGCAGCCCGTCGCCGGCGCGTTACACTGGCAGCTACAGGCGCAGTCGATTCTTCGGCTTCCAGATCGATTCCTGACTCAGTGGCCAGGGCCTCAATCATCTTCCGCGCGGATTTCTGCGGAACATTCAGCCCCCCCTCCCACCTATTTATGGTGGCGAACGACACACCAAGGCGCTCAGCGAGCTGCTCCTGGGTGAGATTGAGCTTGACCCGGATCGCTTGAAGTAGTTCCGGAACGGAAGTCTTATTTGTCATGTTTGTTAGTATTATAGCAATCTAATACCAAGTCAAGCCCGAAATAGAGACAGATCGGTCCCGCATCTAGCCTGACCAATTTGTCCGGCTACCACATTCGCTATTTATTCTCTATACTAATTGGTACCGGCTTCTGCACAGTTGCACATAAAGTGGTGCATAATTGCTTCGTGTGCATCTTGATATGCTGAACTGGGGAAAGGAGCGCATCCATGCCCAAGGGCGAACTGCTGAAGAAGTTGTTTCATAGTTATGCCCAAGGCAACGATCAGGCGTTCCAGGAAGTTGCCGGCGAAATCATACGGGATGAGGAATCCAAGAACAACAGGGTTCTGGCGAACGCTCTGCGCCGCAACTTGAACAATGGTAGCCACCAGCGGAACCTGCTCAACGGAGATTCTGGCTCGGATAAGAACGCAGCACGGAAGCTGACCGTTATCCCCTTCGAACGAGAGAAACAGCTACCACTCGTCGAAACGATACTTCCTGAACGGCGTGCATCAGACCTGATTCTCGATCGCGCAAATCAGCACCTCTTTCTCTCTTTGCTCGACGAGTTTCGCCAGCGAGACACGCTTGGGGCCCACGGCCTCAGGCCTAGGTCGAGACTGCTTTTCTGTGGACC
>JBAPYY010000095.1:0-2626 GCA_049284975.1 Occallatibacter sp. | reverse complement strand
TTTTACTCCTCTATCGAAGTCGATGATGCGAAGATTTGGGCCGAAGTCAGCGAATCATGTGATAGCGGCTTCGATTTTCATCGCGTTTCTTGTAGTGGGCGCATGGCATGGATCGGGGCTGAACTTTCTTGTTTTTGGAGCACTGCAAGGCGCCGGTCTCGTGGCTGTTCATTACTATACTGTGTGGCTGAAACAAACACTGGGAAGGGATAAGTATGCAGCATACCGAAAGAACCAGGGAATCAGAGCGGTTGCGACCTCGATGTCATTTGCCTACTTTTCCCTCACCTTATTCTTTCTTGCCAACACATGGGACCAAATGCTAATCATAAGGGACGCTTTGAAGTAGCTTGGGAACGCCAGATGGATTCAACAGCATTCGCGCGCAGAACCTTTCAGTGGGACGACCAGCACTGCTTTGCGGCGCTTTCTGGGGACCATAACCCAATGCACATGGACGCTATCTTCGCGCGCAGAACGCAAGCGGGAAGACCTGTTGTGCATGGCGTTCATTGCCTGATGTGGATGCTCGACAGGTTTTTTCAAGAGCAATCAGTTTCAAAGTTCGTCTCCCGGATTCAATGCAAGTTTGCGAAGCTAGTTTATTTAGAGGAGGAGGTGGAAGTCTACTTCGAGCTAAAGGACGGCGCTCGATGGGTGTTACAAGCCAAGGTAGGTGAGACGGTAGTACTTTTGGCGGCAGTTACTTTTGGGGATAGTCAGAGCGCGCCTCGAGCTGAGAGCGAGAGGGGAAATTCCGTCTGGGAGACAGAACCGATTGCGCGGGAATTCGCCGATGCCGCGAAGTTAACCGGTTCGCTTGAGATTAAAGCTTCTCCTGCAATCGAAACTCTGTTCCCGTGGGCTTCAAGGGTTATGAGCCCGATCCGAATGGCAGCACTGGCGGGAATGAGCCGATGGATTGGCATGGTTAATCCGGGGCTACACTCAGTCTTTACGGGGCTTGACCTCTTTTGCTTCGATAACTTGAGTTCATCGCTCCAATTCAAGGTTGCGAACGCAGATGAACGGTATCGAAGGCTTCGGCAGGAGGTGCGCGGTTGCGGGTTCTTTGGGACGGTAGACTCGCTACTGCGCCGGCCACCAGTCCAACAGGCGTCGATGCAACGGGTGCGGACCGTTGTTTCCGCGGGGGAGTTTTCATCGCTCGTGGCTCTTGTTATCGGTGTGTCGAGGGGGCTCGGTGAGGTTACCGCTAAGTTGATCGCGGCGGGTGGCGGAAGAGTCGTGGGAACCTATGCCGTGGGGCAGGCAGAGGCAGAGCATGTGGCGAGTGAGATTCGCGAATCTGGAGGCACGTGCGAGATATTGCCATTTCGTCTCGCACCATCTTCAAGCGAAAATTTACCTCTGCTACCGGATGGCATTAACTGCCTTTTCTATTTTGCTACCCCGCCCGTGGTTGCAAAATCCAGCCCAGACTTTGACCGAGAGCTATTCGACTCCTACATTGACTTCTATGCGACAGGATTTGCCAAACTTTGCTCAATGATCGCAGCTGGAAATGGCCATGGTGTCTGCGCTCTTTATCCCTCTACGATTTACGTTGAAGCCGATCGGCCGGCAAATCTAACCGAATATGCGATGGCAAAGGCGGCAGGAGAGGTGCTGTGCTCTGAAATGCCTCGCAAGTTGCCGAGGTTGACAGCCATTTTCCGCCGCATTCCTCGGGTCCTGACCGACCTGAGTGCGAGCGCGTTCGTCTCTGATTACGAAGACCCGCTGAATGTGATGCTGCCGATTGTCCGTGAAGTTTGTTCGGTGGTATCGTCGCCAAATGGAGCGGTCCCAAATGGCGATGCGGAATGAATTCCAAGGCAGAAGAAAGGGATCTCACGATGAAAGTGCTACACGTAGTCGGCGCGCGACCAAACTTTATGAAGGCGGCTCCAGTTTATCGAGCGCTGGCCGAGCGGGGGTTCGAGCAGATACTAGTGCATACGGGCCAGCATTATGACGCGCTCATGTCGGACGTATTCTTCAAGGCATTGGGAATTCCAAATCCCGATGAAAGCCTGAATGTTGGATCGGGATCGCATGCGCAACAGACCGCGGCAATCATGAGTCGATTGGAGCCGGTTGTGCTGAAGCATAAGCCGGATATGGTGCTTGTTTATGGAGACGTAAATTCTACTGTTGCGGCAGCCCTGGTATGTTCCAAACTTGACATCCGTGTGGGACACGTCGAGGCGGGTCTGCGCTCATTTGATCGCACGATGCCCGAAGAGATCAACCGCCTGGTTACCGACCAACTCGCGGACCTTCTTTTTACTCCATCAGCCGATGGTGATGAAAATCTTGCACGCGAAGGCGTGGCCAAAGAAAAGATATTTCTTGTCGGCAACGTAATGATAGATACTCTGATTCAGTTCCTTCCGCAGGCGGACGAAATATTTCCGCAACTCAAGGCAGAGTTATCCCTGGGTTCTTTTGGATTAGTAACTCTGCATCGTCCATCGAATGTCGACGACGAATCGACGTTTTTGCCAATGTTGCAGGCGCTTGACAGCTTAAGCAGGGAACTTCCCTTGATCTTTCCTGTCCATCCAAGGACGCGTCAAAAGTGGTCGGCGCAGTTGGAACAGTGTAACCCTAATCTTCGAGC
>JBAPYY010000094.1:0-1982 GCA_049284975.1 Occallatibacter sp. | reverse complement strand
GTGTAAGGCCAAGCTTGTTGACCGTGGCTGTGTCCATGCAACTGGCATACTCATCGCCGATTTTCTTCTCATTTGGGCTGCGCGTAGCTGCGGGCGCGACAGATTCTTCGAGAATCTCTTTCAGGTGCAGCCGATTCAGCTCGGCCAACTCGGTGAAGCGGCCATAAGAAGTCTGATCAGCGGGCAGAGGATTGCGCTTGAACCATCCGTTGCAACTAAAGCGATAGAAGTTCTCGCAGGGGTCGATGGTTTTGTCGATCAGGGATGGATCGAAGACGCGCAGTTCAGATGTTGCCGGGACTGAGGCGCCTGTCGGCGAACTTTGGCAAAGGGCTGGCGCAGCCATCAACCCGGCAGCGAAAACGGCAGCCGGAAGGAACGTGGGGCGATAGGACAAAACGGCGGAGCGGAACATGCCGACACTCTAGCAGATTCACCTTGCAAACGGCAGCCCTGCCCGTCATCAATGCGGCCGTTGCCTTAGCACCCAAATCGTAAGGCGGTCCGACATGGGCAACGGCGAATAGTTGTGCTGTTTCGCATATTGGACCAGGGGATATTCCATCTGGATGGGTTCAGCTCCAACAATTATCCCGGCAGGCGGATCGGAGCGCAGCAGTTCATCCAAATCCGCTGGAGAAACCATTTTGTACCGTGCTCGGTCCGCATCGTTGAGTTGCGAGGCGGTTCGCCAAGCGAATGAACCGGTAGCGAATTCAGGATAAATGTCCATGCCCCCTTCAAGAGCGTAAACGGGAACGAGCGTCAGCACCTTTCCGCTGCTTCCTACAGAAGCCTGGGGTTGCATTCCAAGTTTGCGCACATCTTCTGTAATCGGCCAGTTATGGTCCGCAGGCCGATGGGGATGAATGCAAGTCATCAACACGATGCCAGCACTCGCAGCCAAGAGTCTCCAGCGCATGGTGCAGACAACTGCCACTCCCAACATGGAGCCAATCAGCCTGCGGTCACGGGGAGTAGCCTCAGCGTAAAGGGATGCGATGCCAAAGACGATCCCGAGGACAAGCAGCGGCACCTGCTGGTAGAAATATTGCGGATAAGTGGGAGTTGGGCCAAATGACCCTGGTAAACAGCAGACAATGACGGCGGCGATAAATACGAGATCAAGCCGCGCACTTGTCTTCCGCCAGGCGCAGAGCAAAAAAACTGCGAGAGAGAACAGGATCAATAGCAGCAACGCGGCGTGCTGCGCGAGTAGCAGACGGCTAACAACGTACTCCAGCTTGTCTGGCAGAGTCGCCGGCCACAGATGACAAATATCTCGCCCGTAAATGGCGTTCAAACGCGCATAGCCCAGATTCCCAAACAAGAATGCAGAAGGGGCGAGCGCAAACATCAACGCGGACGGAGTCAATGACACTATCAGTCCCGCGGCAAATGTCGCCAGACTCTTCGGGCGGGATACAACGCGCTTCATGAAAAGAATCGCGCCGGCAAATGGAATGATTGGCAGAACATATGTGAGCCGGGTCCCGGTGGCGATTCCAAGCAGAGCGCCACTCAGGAATAGCAACCAGTCATTACCGGTTCGCATCCACCTGCACTGAGCGAGGACCGCAAGCAGCAGCAACAGTTCAGGAAAATCGTGGTTCCATGCAAGCCCGGAGGTGAGCAAGAACAAGGGCTGGCTAACGAGCAGCAAAACCGCTGAGGCAGCGACCAGCAGACATGTCGAATCCTTCGGGCCGGTCCACAATTTGAGCGCGGTGACAAAGATCAAAATAATAGACAGAACAGCACATGCCGCTGAAAACAGCCGGGCGGAAAGCAGAAAATGGTTGGTGAAGCTAAACAGGATGGCATAGATAAACAAAATATTAGGTGTATGGAAAAACGCAAAATCACGATAAGGCAACAAGTGATCTCTGGCGACAAGAAATGCGCCGGCGATGAACTGATGCTCGTCATGATCGAACGTCAGATAAAGGCTATGGCATACGATGAATAGCGATATTCCGATC
>JBAPYY010000093.1:0-4677 GCA_049284975.1 Occallatibacter sp. | reverse complement strand
GGATAACCGTACACAAGCGTATTGTTTAACACTTGTGTTTGAGATGCGGAACTTGGCACAAAGCTGCCGATTGGTCCAGGCGTTCCGTTCGTGGTTACTGTCCAACTGCTCGCTGTACCGCATGCGGCGCTGCACGCGGAGGTGCCTGAAAATCCCCAAGTCTGGTATCCAAGCGGAACAGGTATCGAGACTGGTATCGATGTTGTCGTGTTGGGTTGCCACATCAAAAACATATTTGCTGTGAAATTCCGGGTCACAGAAGTCGCGGTAGGCTGCAGGTAGACTTTTGGACTGTCTCCGCTAGGAGGCCATCCATACGGGTAACTCGTATCCAGGCCAGCGACGGAAGTCCCGACCGACTCTCCCGTGGTCGTGTCGCTGCTTATCAACTGCACGAGCGAATAAGTGCCATTAGAATCGTTTGAGTACCCCGCTGGGTAGTTGAAGGTTATGCCGAGCGCGGGATAATTTGCTTCGCCAGGGCAGGCAGGGCCGGATACCCCTGTAGCATAGTACATCCATGGACCCCCTGGCCATGTTGCCCCGTTATTATCAACGCAAGTTGTGAGGTTCGCGATAGTAACTGCCGGAGCGAAGGGCGTGAAGCTCATCGATCCACCTGTTGGTCCGGTCACAGTGAAGGCGGCCTTCGCTACCAGGCAGCTTATCGTGAATGTATCATCGCAGAACAGGATACTCAGGCGGCGAGATCGGAGTATTTGACTTCTCGACCGTGATAGTGATGGAGTTGGATTTCGCATATAGCGGATACGGATAGTCTGTGAAGCGCCGCGATATTTGAATTACATATTTACCCGGCTTGCTAAAATCATATAGCCAACTGAGTAATATGTCTCTGTCGACTGTTTTGCCTGGTTCGAGATTACAAATGTCCCAGTGTTTACCGGTGTAGGGAAAACTCATATCTCGCTTCCTGGTGGGATTTCCATCCTCATCGCGCACATCGTAGCTATAACTCACAAGGATTGCTCCCTTCTCCGCTTCGGTGCAATCCACAACGTGATCTGATATGTTTGTAAGTTTGACCTTGATGTATACATTGGAGCCGGAAACCACTATTGGTTTATCTGCGCTAATAGTGATCAACCATGGCGGCCCATCTGTTTGTCCGAAAACGGGAAAAGACGCTATCGACGCAATGCAAATCAAAAACGACGCACGAAATGCTCTCATTGTTTCCCTGCTCTTTCTGAATTCGCTGAATGTTTTCATGAATCCGCCTCCGAATCTCAGTTGTTTGTACAGTTGGCTGATGGGACTGCCGGACCACTCCAAATTGGAATGCCTAAATTCGGTTGAGTAGGATCGGCCGGAACAAATGCGCCGCCGGCTGCTCCATTGCCGCTGATTGGCGCGCCTGCCCCGCTTGCAGTCCATGCGGGCGCCTGAGCAGTTCCGCTGTTTGTAGCTACTCCATTGAAGGTCCAAGGAATGTATCCCAGCGGCACTGGGATTGAATTCGCTGTGGCCGTTGACTGCCATAGAAGGTACATCGTTGCATTGAAATTTCGGGTGACAGTTGTGTAGGTTGAGGGCAAGGGCGTCTCTGGTGAATCGGAAGTCGAGGGTGGGTTGATTTGATGTTGGTATGGATAGGTACCGTCCACTCCAGGGATATCAGTACATGTTGTCGTTGCCCCTGACCGACTATCTACGGCGACATCGCTACCTATTAGTTGGGCAAACAGATAATTGCCTGCGCCCGGCGGTGTCCCAGCCGGGTAAAATGTGATTCCGGGTGTACCAAAGGGCAGATTAGTTGGCGTTGAACAGGGACCTGTCGGTCCTTGAATATCCCCATATACGAGAGTTGGACCGCCGGGATCAAGGTCACATCCGGTAAGATCGTCGATATTCGCGAGGATCTCGTTAGTGATGTTTATCCATGAAGAATCAACTCCGGTCACAGTGAAGGCGGCCTTCGCTACCAGACTGCATTGCCCGTCTGCATCGGCGCCTGGGATGTCTACACAATACTTGTAGGTTACGGGAATGTTATTGTCTTCTGGATAGACCCAATAAAAGGTTACGTCCGCCTTCCCCAGGTCATCGTCCGTCATTTTCTTCACGCTGGCTGAGGCCGTGGTCGGCGCATAATTTTTGATTCTCGTTCCGCCGACTTTCCATTTGTTCTCCGAAAAGGCAAGGCCGAGCGCCGCGAGTTTATCGGCATCCGGTTTCGTTTTCAGTTTGATTTGCTGGCCGACGACAACTGGTTGTGCCTTCGGCTCGGTTCCGCTGCCATCATCGACTACGCTGATGGTGCTGGTTGTGCCGTTCTGTGTCCACTGGATTTCAGGTGCGCCGAGAATCTGCACCGGAAAGCCGCCCTGCGCTGTGCAACTGCCAGGCGTCGTCGTTGCCGGCGTTGCGCTTGCGGCAGCCCGAACGACCATCGGGTAACCGCCTCCCGCGTAGATGCAGGCAGTTTCGGTGGGGTCGCTGGCGTCGGGCGTTACTGTGGCTGTGATCTCCGTTGAGCTGACCACTGTTTGGGCGGGAATAGCGACGGACCCAGTATCCACGGTAGCTTGGAAGAAGTATGTGCAAGTCTGACCTTGTGGCGGCGGCAACTGGTATGGGCCAAATCCCGTTCCGGTGATGGTGATGCTATAAGTCTTCCCCGCCATCCAGGTGCCAGGAGTGACAGCGGTGATAGTTGGTGTTGGACAGCTCTCTTGCGCGTGGCAGATCGTAGGAGAAAACAGCAATAATAGCGTGGCGGCGAGGAGGAGTGGCCCTGGAATTGCCCCCCCCCAATTTACCCAAGAACTTGCGCATGGGTCCGATCCTTTCAGTGGGTTGGCTACGGGTTGAGCCCGAAAACCCGCTCGGCAGCAATTGTAACCGAAGGCAGGTCATTGTATTACGAGCCAGTTGATACTTTGGTAACGTCGTCTGCGGTGACGACGCACGCAAAGCCACTCGCGGCGTTTCGGATTCCCAGATGGGATATGCTGGCTGCCATCTTCTGCCAGGCGATGAAAAATGCCGGACTCAACCCATTGATAATGCACATTCGGCTGGGAGATCAGCAGCGCAAACCGCGCTCTTCAAGGCCTTTCAGATGAATTCCTTGCTAAAATCAAAAGGAGTTTGCCTCGAATAGGACCGGGCCGGATCGCACATGCCCGATTGGTCGCACAGGATTCCCGTTTGTAAGTGCGTCGCATTTCATGTTCAGAGCGCAGTGGAGACACGAAAACCTTGCAACCCGAATCACCTAGACCCTTCTGTTACGATTCCTTTCCCAGCTCCGGCCTGGTGGCGTACTTCTCGATGGAGATTGCGATCAACCCCGGCATGCCCACGTACTCCGGTGGCCTGGGCGTTCTTGCCGGAGACACGCTACGCTCCGCTGCCGATCTCGGCGTCCCGCTTGTTGCCTTCACTCTGGTGCATCGCAAGGGATATTTTCAGCAGCATTTGGACGAAAAAGGCGTGCAGAGCGAAGAGATTCAGCCGTGGAATCCATCGGACTTCTGCACCGAAGAGAAGGCGCGGATTACGGTTTCAGTGGAAGATCGCACTGTGACAGTGCGCTGCTGGCGCTATGACATGGTGGGCCGCGCCGGGCACGTGGTGCCCATCTATCTGCTGGACACTGATCTCGAAGAAAACACGGGCTGGGATCGCGGCCTCACCGATCACTTATACGGTGGCGACACCAATTACCGCCTTGAGCAGGAGATTGTGCTGGGCATGGGCGGCGCGCGCATGGCCAGCGCACTGGGCCACAAGGTGAATGTCCACCACATGAACGAGGGTCACGCGGCTCTGCTGACGCTGGCGCTGCTGGAGCGCCAACTGGGCGGCGGACCGCTGAACGGAGCCACGGCGGCCGACATCGAAGCAGTCAGGAATCAGTGCGTCTTCACTACGCATACGCCGGTTCCGGCCGGCCACGACCGCTTCTCCAGCGAGCAGGCCATTCGCATCCTTGGCGGCGACCGGACGGCGCGCCTGGAGATGATGGACTGTTTCCGAGATGAAATGTTGAACATGACGCTGCTGGCGCTGCACTTCTCGCGCTATGCAAACGGCGTCGCCATGCAACACGCCAAAGTTTCCAGTGCGATGTTTCCGGAATTCAAAATCAACTCGATCACCAATGGCGTTCACGCGCCTACGTGGGTTTCCTTGCCGATCCAGCAGATGATGGACAAGCACGAGCCTTCGTGGCGGCGCGATACCGTTTATTTGCGCAGCGCTATCGACCTGCCGGAGCAGGAGATTCTCTCAGCTCATGCGGTGAACAAAGTGGCGCTGCTGACTGAAGTCACCAAGCGCACCAGCAAGGTGCTCAATCCCAAGATGCTCACGCTGGGCTTTGCCCGGCGCGCAGCCACGTACAAGCGCGCGAATCTTTTGTTTATCGATCCCAAACGGCTGATGGAGATTGCCACCAAGGCCGGCGGCTTGCAGATTATTTACGCCGGCAAGGCGCATCCCCAGGACGAGCCCGGCAAGGCGCTGATTCAGCAGGTTGTCGAAGATGCCGCGACCTACTCGAATAATCTATTGCGCGTCGTTTATTTGGAAAACTACGCATGGGACCTCGGCGCGTTGCTCACCGCGGGAGTGGATGTGTGGGTGAACACGCCGCGCCGGCCTTACGAGGCCTCGGGCACAAGCGGCATGAAGGCAGCGCTGAAC
>JBAPYY010000092.1:0-13091 GCA_049284975.1 Occallatibacter sp. | reverse complement strand
CAACTCTCCGGCGGCGAGCAGCAGCGAGTTGCTCTCGCCAGAGCTTTTGTCGTCGAGCCGCCGATTGTTATGGCCGATGAGCCAACAGGGAATCTTGATTCCACGAACGGGAAGCTGGTTTTGGATCTATTGCTCGATCGCAATCGCAAGGCAGGCACTACTCTGGTTTTGGTGACCCACGATCCCGACGTAGCCAGCCGCGCCGATCGCAAAATCGTGCTGCGCGATGGCCTGATCGTGGAGGACACTCTCCCTTACGATGTAGCAATCTCCGGCACACAATCGGCGTTCGTCCACGCTCAGGAGAAAAATGGCTAAGCGCGCGTTGGGTTGGAAGCAGGCCGGGGCCATCGGCTGGCGCGATTTGCGCTCTGCACCGGGAAAATTTGGCTTTGTGGTTCTGTCGGTGGCCGTGGGAGTAGCGGCGCTCGTCGGTGTGCGTGGATTCAGCGACAGCTTCCGCCGTACCCTTTCCACAGAAGCGCGTGCACTGATGGCCGGCGACCTGAGCGCGCGACTCTTTCATGAGCCAACAGCCCAAGAAAAAAGCAAGATTGCCGCCATTGCGCAACCAGCGGGGATTCGAACCACTTGGGTAACAGAAACCGTCTCCATGGCATCTGTGCCGCCGGATCCGGTGCCTCTGTTGGTTTCGCTCAAGGCCGTAGATCCCAGCGAATACCCATATTACGGCGAGGCCGAGTTGGAGCCGGCGATGAGCTTGCAGCAAGCGCTCGACGGCGATTCAGCGGTGGTAGCTGAGGAGTTTCTCATTCGGCTGAATGCGCATGTAGGCCAGACTCTGCGATTGGGCGGCAGGGAGTTTCGCATTGCCGCTGTGCTGAATCAGGAACCGGACCGCATCAGCGCGAGCGCTGGGCTGGGGCCGCGTGTGATGATCTCTCAGGCAGCGCTCCAGCGGACCGGCCTGATCTCTCCGGGTAGCCGAGCCAGCCAGCGGTTGCTTTTGAAGTTGCCGCCGCAATCCGACGCACCCTCCCATCTTGCTGCGCTCCGCAAGCAGATGGAAGCGGCACTGCCCGACGCGCAGGTTATGGATTTCCGTGAGGGCAATCCCGGTTTAAACAAAGGCCTGGACAACGCAAAGGCAATATTGAGCCTCATTTGCCTTGTGGCCATGGTGTTGGGTGCGATTGGCGTTGCCATGGCCATGCACGCTCACCTCGAGCAGCGTATGGATATGCTGGCCATTTTGAAGGCCATCGGCGCTAGTTCTAGCGACCTGTTGCGAATTTTCCTGTTACAGACGCTGGGGCTGGGCTTGGCCGGAGGCGTGCTCGGTGTTGCCGCCGGCGTTGGCGTAATGGCCGCGCTGCCGGGAGTTTTCGGCAAACTGCTTCCCGTTCATGCGACGCTCGATTTTCCATGGCGCTCGGTTGCCGCCGGACTTGGAACGGGTTTGCTGACCACATTGTTGTTTTGCTTGCCGCCGTTGCTGGATGTGCGAAATGCCAGGCCCGTACTGGTTTTGCGGCGATTGGTCGAGCAGGGGCAGGAAGGCATCGGCGGCTGGTTTGCGCGATGGTGGGCGCGCCGTCTGCAACTGGGAATTTCAGCAGTAGTGATTGTCGCGCTCAGCGGAATAGCCTGGGCGCTGTCGGATTCGGCCACGGTAGGCGGCTGGTTTGCGTTGCTATTCACAATTGCATTGCTGGTGCTGTTGGCGCTGGCCGCTGTTGCGTTGCGCACATTGCGATTTTTGCTCAATCGCGTAAGGCTGCGCCTGCCTTCGTTCTTGCGCCACGGGCTCGCCAATCTTTACCGGCCAGGGAACCAGTCCGCTGCAGTCCTGGCTTCTCTGGGCACCGGTGTCATGCTTATTCTGACAGTCTTTCTTATGCAGGCGGCGTTGTTGCGCGATCTTCGCGAAACGGCCGCGCCCAGTTTGCCTAATGTTTTTCTTGTCGATGTCTCAACCGACGAAGTCGCAGGGGTAAAAGACTTTTTCCAACACCAGCCGGGAGTGAGTCAGGCGCCCGGCCAAGCCCTGGATCTGATGCCGGTGGTGACCGGGCGGTTTATTTCGCTCAACGGCAAATCGGTCGATCAACTGAAAGAGCAGCACTTTCCGCGACGCTTGTTGGAGAACGCGGAGCTGAGCTGGGCCGATGCTCCCCGACCGGGGGACAAGGTGGCGCAGGGCAAATGGTGGACCAGCGCCGATGTTGCCGAGATGGCTTTAAGTGAAGGAACAGCACAGCGGCTGCACCTAGGGGTGGGTGCGACGGTCGAACTGGAGGTGGGCGGCGTGGTGCGCACGCTGAAGGTTTCTGCCATCTATCGCGCTGACGGACAGCATCTGGGAGCTCGCGTGGCGTTTGTGCTGCCTTCGGGCCAACTCAAGGACGCCCCTGCCACTTGGTACGGCGGCGCGCATATCGACCCAAAGCAGATTGCTCCGATGGAGCGGGCTCTCTTCGCAGCCTATCCCACGGTATCGGTAATCAACGTAGCCGATGTTCTGGAACGGATTGAGAGTGTGGTCGATCAGATTACTTTTGTGGTGCGGTTTCTTGCCGGGTTCTCAATCTTTGCGGGGCTGATGATTCTAGCTTCGAGCATTGCCGGCACGCGCTTTCGCCGCATGCGTGAGGCAGTGGTGCTGAAAACCCTGGGCGCCACACGGATGCGGATTGTGCGCACCTTCAGCGTGGAATTCAGTGTGTTGGGCCTGCTCGCTGGCGCGGTTGGCGTAGTCTTTGCTAATTTGCTTACGCGGCTGTTATTACACAAGCTGGATGTGGACTTCCACATCGAATGGCTCGCCACGCTGGTTGCGCTCCTTGGGACAGCGGTGCTGGCCACGGCGACAGGGTGGATAGCGAGTTACCGGATCCTTGGACTTCGTCCGCTGGAGGTCTTGCGAGAGGAATAGAACCGGGGGAGGCGCAGAAGAACCATGATGAGGTTTGACCGGCGCCGGAGAATCCCCTTATGATGTATAAGTTAGTTCGCTAACTGGCAAGCGGCCGTTCAGCTTGACAATGCTTAAATGTTGGCCCTTCGTTCAACGGTAGGACAGCTGCCTCTGGAGCAGCATATCGGGGTTCGAATCCCTGAGGGCCAGCCAGTTAAGCTATTCATAGTAAACAACCTGCACAAGACATTCTTCAGAATCCATTGCTTCTTGTTGCGCAAAAGCTGTGCTTCATAGCCGATGTGGCGCGGAATACCGTCTTAAATTCAGAGCAGCGCATCGAGCGGCCTCGCTCATTTTGCTCGATTAAATACGTCAACGATACCCTCTCTTGAATCTAAACAATGCCGACTGCTCAAATGTTCCAGTAAGAGATTTAAAAACTCTCACGGACCTTCGACGCATAGCGGATGAAAGAATGAGATTCGGAGGGTTTTCATGGCAAGAGTCACTTTGTTTTTTGCTGTTTTATTAATTGCCCTGGGCCTAGTTGGTTTTGTGGGCACGGGAAGCGCGCACCCCACTGCGTTGATTCCCACTTGGTTCGGCCTTGCACTCGGCCTCGGCGGCCTGTTGGCCATCAGCCCTATTGAGGGCCGGCGAAAGCTATTCATGCACCTCAACGTTACCATCGGCCTTCTCGGCTTTCTGGGTGCGGCCATTGAAGCAGTACGCGGTTATGTTCATGCCGCATCCGAGGGCCGCGCGCCGGACCAGATCGCGCTGGCATCAAAGCTCACCATGTCCGCGTTGATGCTGATTTATGTGCTCCTTTGTGTGCGCTCGTTCATCAGTGCGCGCCTCTCGGGGAAGGTATAGCGCATGGGCGGACTACACGGACCAGGGGCAGGAATGAGTATGGGCAGGCACGCGGAGCGTTCTTCGCGAGGCGGCGGCGCGCGCGCCGGACAATCTGACGCGCCCAAGCGCAAAACCGATCTCAAGAAGTTATGGCCGCAAATCAAGGCCCTGGTTGCCCCGCGCGTGGGATTGCTGCTCGCAGGCATGGGCCTGATGGTCGTCAACCGCTTCGCCGGTCTGGTCTTGCCTTATATCTCAAAGCCGCTGCTGGACAAGGTGCTGAATCAGGCCCATCCGCGCCCCGATCTGCTGCCCATTTTCATCGCGCTGGTCTTCTCGGCAATGGTGGTGCAGGCCATCACTTCGTTCTCGCTCACTCAGTTGCTCTCCAAGGCCGGCCAGCGGCTCATCGCGGAAATGCGCCGTGAGGTGCAAAGACACGTGGGGCTACTTTCTGTCTCCTACTACGATGAGAACCGCACCGGCACGCTCGTCTCACGCATCATGAGCGATGTTGAAGGCGTGCGGAACCTTGTCGGTACGGGACTCGTCGAGTTTGTAGGTGGCCTGCTGACCGCAGTGCTGGCGTTTCTCTATCTTCTCCATCGCAGCGTTGAAGTCACTTTGACCGTCTTCGCTGTGTTGGGCGTCTTCATTTTTGTTTTGCAATATGCATTCAAAGTCATTCGCCCCATCTTTCGCGAGCGCGCCAAAATCAACGCTGAAGTTACGGGCCGGTTGACCGAGTCACTGGGTGGAGTCCGTGTTATCAAGGGTTATCACGCCGAGGAGCGCGAAGCCGGGGTTTTCGCAAAGGGCGTTGAGCGCCTTCTTGCCAACGTGATGAAGTCCCTGACCATGACCAGTTCGATGTCTGCCGCATCCACAACTGTGCTGGGGCTTGTCTCGGCGCTGGTCATGTGGCTCGGGGGCCATCGCGTGCTGGCCAACACCTGGACCGTCGGCGACTACTTCAGCTACAACATGTTTCTCGCCTTCATGATTGCGCCGGTCTTTCAGATTGTGAACATCGGCACGCAACTGACCGAGGCCTTTGCCGGACTCGACCGCACACAAGAGATAATGGCGGAGTTGGAAGAAAATCAAAGCCCCGGGCGCACTCTCAAGATGCCGCCCATCAAAGGCACGGTGAGCTTTGACAATGTGGAGTTTGCCTATGACCCTGAGAAGCCGGTGCTGCACGGCGTCAGCTTCGTAGCTAAACCGGGAACAGTGACCGCGCTGGTGGGCTCCTCAGGGTCGGGTAAGTCCACCATCATCAGCTTGCTCTGCGCCTTCCACACACCATCTAGTGGCCGTGTACTCGTGGATGATGTGGACTTGGCCTGTGTGAACCTGAACACTTTTCGTTCGCAATTGGGCGTGGTCCTGCAGGAGTCGTTCTTATTCGACGGCACCATCCGCGAAAATATTCTGTTTTCTAGGCCCGATGCCACTGAGGAACAGTTTCTATTTGCTTGCCGCACTTCGCGCGTGGACGAATTCGCGGAGCGCTTCCCGGATGGCTACGACACCGTAGTGGGTGAGCGCGGCGTGAAGCTCTCAGGCGGGCAGCGTCAGCGGCTTTCCATTGCTCGCGCGCTATTGGCCGAGCCGCGCATCCTCATCCTCGACGAGGCCACCAGCTCGCTCGACTCGGAATCTGAGGCCATGATTCAGTCCGGGTTAAGCCAACTGATGCAGGGGCGCACAACCTTCGTCATTGCTCACCGCCTGTCAACCATCCGTCGCGCCGACCAGATTCTAGTAATCGAGCAGGGACTTATCGTCGAGCGTGGCAGCCACGCAGAACTCCTGGCTCTCGGCGGCCGTTATTTCGACCTCTACACGCGCCAGCACGGCCTAGAAGAAAATCTCTTCCTCGCGCCGGGCGAGGGGGATGTGGTGGACGAAATCATAAAGTGAGAGGCGGAATTCGATTGGCGCTCCGGGGCATTACTTTCCTGAGATCACTATGAAAGGCCCCGACATCTCTGCGCCGTCGCCGCCTGCAAAGGCTGCCTGACCCATGGGCTGCCCTAATCCCGCTTCCCATGTTCGCGACGCAAGCTCTGGCATGGGTTTTGCCTGGAACAGCTTCTTGCATTGATGTGCCGTCCATCTTGCCCAGGCCTTCGACTTCTTGCGCCTAGCGCTGTCAGTCGAAATCCCAGTGCCCGCATACATCTGCCGGTAAAGCTTCGACAGGAACATGAAGGCGATCCTGGATCGCAGATTTGGAGTGCACGCCGAACGGTGCCAGACGGCGCTCCATCTGTAAAACGTGTCCCAAACTCTTTGCGTGCGCTCCCTGATCTCGTCCGAGCTCATCGTTGGATGCGGCGTAAACATCTTGGGTCTCACGGCGGTCGGGATCAGCCAGTAACGGGTAATCGGCACATCGCCCACCATCGTTGGATTCGCCGCCTGCTCCTTCTCCCAACGCCCAAAATCCACTGTGCCCGGAAACGGCGTCATCATTACAAACTGCGCAAAAGTAACTCCGGCCTTCTCCGCCATCGCTACTGTAAAGTCGAAGGTTGATGGCCGATCTGTCGGCAGCCCGAAGATGAAAGAACCCAGCACATGAACGCCGTGCTTCTTGAAGGTCTGTAATTGTTTGCTCATCGCATCGCCGGAAAGATTCCAGTCCTTGTAAACTGCCTTCAGTCCTTCAGGAGTCACCGCTTCAATGCCTACGAGCGCGCCCTTGATGTTGGCCTTCCTCATCGCATCCAGAAACTCGACGTCTTCGCCCGCCTCCATCGTCATCTGGGTAAAAAACACCATGTCCTTCGGTAGTTTGGCCAGCTCTTCCATCAAATGGAAGCGATCGGCGCGAATCGCAGTCAGCTCTTCCAGCCGGGCGGTATTGCCTTGCTCGCGGGCCAGCCGTAGATCGGTAAATGTTACCGGATAGAAGTTATCGTCGGCCAGAGCGATAAAGCGAAACCCGAGACGCCGCAGGGCGACAATCTCATCCACCACGCCTTGAAACCTTCTTTGCCGCGGCTTCTGACCGTCCGTACGCCACACACTGCAAAAGGAGCAGTGCTTCGGGCATCCGCGTATCGTCTGCACCGAGGCCCACATATATTTCTCAGGATTCATCAGATCCCAGCGTGCGGACAGAAACTCGCTGCCTCCAATCCGTCCGCCTTCGTAGATCCTCTCTAGCTTGCCTGCCATGCAATCCACAACGGCCTTGCCCCAGGCAACATCGCCGTCTCCAGTCACCACCGCGTGTCCCTGGCCCCGTTCCAGCGCCTCTTCAGGGAAGAGCGTAGCGTGAATGCCGCCATAAACCACCCATGCGCCGCGGCTGCGCGCCATCCTGCCAACTTCGTATCCGCGCAGGGCATTACCCGTGTGGACGCTGATGCCCACAATATCTCCTGCTTGAATCGTCTCCGGCACAATCTGCTCCAACGATTCATCCACGAGAATGGGATCTCCGGCGATCTGGGGCGTGGCTGCCGCTAGCACAAAGAGCCAGCGCGGCGTAATGACAGCCGTGCCGAATGAATTATCACTAGGGTTGACCAGATGAACGCTCAACGGGTCCAACCTTTCCTCGTACGAGTAGGTGGCCTCAAGGAGCGCCCTTTTGATGGCGCGGGAATGTCGCAACAGCGCATTCCCGTAAGTTGACGAATACCCGTGACTAGTCTACAGATTTAATGCGGGTTTTCTGGTCAAAATTGGCCAAATCAAGAAGCAAATCGATGAATCGTTAAATAATATTGCGCTTGCCGTGCTTCATCCTACGCGGCTGCATTCTTCCACTGGAATTGCAACTTGCTCGACAATCTCTAAACCGAATCCTTCCAAGGCAGGAATGTGCATGGGGGTGTTCGACAGCAGACGAATGCGTTGAATGCCCAGGTCGGAGAGAATCTGTCCGCCCAGCCCAATGGCGCGCAATATGCGACCGCTGCGGGCCTGAGAACCTTCCCTCGCTCGCAACTCCTGGTGCAACACAAGCCGACCTGCATCCGAGCCGGGAGCAGGATGCACCGCCGCAGCTCCTCCTGGCTCAAACGCACTCGCTGCCGCAGGCGTGTGGTCAATCTCAAAGCCGTGCGAGGTGTTGTGCAAGTAGAGCAGCACTCCGCAACCCTCCTCGGCAATCATGCGCAACGATTGGTCCAGAATTTCGCGGCAATGGCAGTCGGCGGCAAAAACATCGCCCGCCGTGCAACGGGTGTGAACGCGCACCAGCACCGGCCGCTCGCAAGGTGGTCGCGAATCAGCCGGCCCTGCGACGAAAGCCGGGCAGTTCTCGCAAAGGTCGCCGCGCACCAGAGCAATATGGCTCTCACCGCCGTTCACCTGGCTCTCGTAGGCGATCATGCGGAATTCGCCGTAGCGGGTCTGGATTCGACTCTCGCCGGCGCGCACTATATATCGTTCATGGCGTAGCCGGTAACGGATCAGCTCCGCCACCGTAAGAATACGCATGCCATGTTCCTTACAGAAAGGAATCAGATCAGGAACGCGGGCCATCGTGCCATCGTCCTTCATGATCTCGCAGATCACGCCCGACGGATTAAGACCGGCCATCCGTGCCAGATCGACCGATGCCTCGGTCTGTCCTGCGCGTACCAGCACGCCGCCGTTTCGAGCGCGCAGCGGAAAGATGTGGCCTGGACGGGCAAGGTCGGCAGCGGTGGAGCGCTGGGCAATCGCCGTGCGGATAGTGTGCGCCCTGTCCGCGGCAGAGATGCCGGTGGTCACGCCTTCGCGCGCCTCGATCGTTTCGGTAAACGCCGTGCCGAAACGAGATGAGTTCTGCTGCGTCATCGGAAACAGCCGCAGATAATCCGCGCGCTCTTCGGTCAGCGTCAGGCAGATCAGTCCGCGCCCAAGCTTGGCCATGAAATTGATTGCTTCCGGCGTCACAAATTCGGCGGCCAGTGTCAGGTCGCCTTCGTTTTCCCGGTCCTCATCATCGACAACAACGATCATGCGGCCAGCCTGAACTTCGGACAGGGCGCCGGGGACATCCGTAAAAGGGGGCTCTACTGTGCGTGTGGTTTCTGGCATGGCGACCACTCTATTCTCGCCCATGACACGCACAGACAGCAAAAGCGCTGCCCGAAGGCAGCGCTTTTAGAAGAAACAGGCAGGAAAAGAAACAAGAAACGGCAAAAATGACAGCCAGGAGGAATCGTACTTACAATGCCGATTCAATCTCAAATCCCCAGGCTTCAAGAAGGGCTTCGGGAATGTATTTCGAGTTCTTGTTCCGGCGAGCCCATTCCCGCAGACGGGTGGACCGAATGTACTGGTCCGGGCTGAGCTTGAACTCCTTCACAATCTGTTCGAAGGAGGTCACTGTGGGCACAACTGGGCCTATGGGCTCCGGCTTGCCCCAATTCGGATTTCCGCGACGCTTTGCCATTGATGTGGTGTCCTTAGAAAGGGTAACTTGCCTGTACATCTTGAACCGGGCGAGGGTGCTGTCAACCCGGGCTATTCGACGACATTCTTATTTTACGGATTTTCTCTTCAAAAATCAATAGCTAAACTGCTCAGATTTGAGAACTATAGTCACCGTTCCTTCTTCCTGCGCGACTCAGCTATATTGTTCTTAATAAACACTTTGATATGAATAGTGTGGTGCATGGCCGCTGAGTGAGCAGCCATTTTTGCACACAAATTGAGGCCTAAGTGCACCAAGTGCCAAAAGCCCCACCCCTCACCGCCGCCGCCATCGCCTCAATGTCCGGCGCAAGCACCCGATCCTGCTCCAGGCGCGGCACAACAGCTCGCACAACAAGGTGAGCACATTCGACTTCACGACCAGCCCTGAGCGGTCGGCGAAACTCCAGCCCCTGCGCGGCGCACATCAGTTCGATGCCAACAACCCGCTCGGCGTGTTCCACAATCTGCCGAAGCTTGAGTGCCCCGGTCATGCCCATTGAGACATGATCCTCCTTGCCTCCATCGGTGGGAATGCTACTGGACGATGAGGGGTGCGCCAGCACTTGGCATTCGTTAATCAGCGCCGCCGCCACGATTTGCGCAATCATGAATCCCGACGACAATCCCGGGTCGGGCGACAAAAACGCCGGTAAACCTTCGTTAATGTCCATATTGAGCAACCGGTCGATGCGTCTCTCGGTAATGCCAGCCAGATCGGTGAGCACAATGGCTGCGTAATCGAATGCGTATGCTAGCGGCGCGCCATGGAAGTTTCCCCCGGATATAACCGCTCCGCGCTCTTGCGTTTCGGTCGAAATCTCCGAAAACACTAGCGGATTATCCGTCGCGGAGCCCGACTCAACCTCAAGCACACCCCGAACGTGTTCCAGAGCATCCCGTACTGCCCCATGTACTTGCGGCATGCAACGAAGGCAATAGGCGTCCTGTACCCGCGAATCGTGCTCCCGATGCGACTCGCGAATCTGCGATCCGGCAAGCAACTGCAATAGGTGTTCCGCCGCTCGAATCTGTCCCGCATGCGGCCTCGCCTGGTGAATGCGAGGATCAAAGGCCGCCGGAGTGCCCATCAGCGCCTCCAGGCTCATAGCGCCCGCCAGATCAGCCAGTTGCGCTACGCGCCTGGCTCTCGCCACGGCCAATGCCCCCACTGCTGTCATCGCCTGCGTCCCGTTCAGCAGTGCTAGACCCTCCTTGGCTGCCAGAACAATGGGCTGCAATCCGGCCCGGCGCAACGCCTCATCGCCTGCCATCCTCTCACCCTTGTAAAACGCTTCGCCTTCGCCTATCGTCACCAGCGCCAAATGAGCCAGAGGCGCCAGATCTCCGCTCGCGCCCACAGAGCCTTTCTCAGGAATTACCGGATGCACTCCGGCATTGAGCAGCGCCACCAACAATTTCACCAGTGCCGGGCGGCATCCGCTGAATCCCTTCGCCAGCACATTGGCCCTCAGCAACAGCATCGCTCGGGACTCGGCCTCGCTCAGCGGCTGGCCCACTCCACCCGCATGGCTCCGCACCAGGTTGGTCTGCAATTGCGCCAGTTTATCGCCTGGAATCCGCACCTCCGACAGCTTGCCGAAGCCGGTGTTGACGCCGTAAACCGTCTGCCCTGCAGCCAGAATCTCCTCGATCAGCGCTCTGCTTTGGGCCACGCGGGCCAGGGCGGCGGGTGCAATGCCCACCGGACGGCGAGTGAGCGACACAGCTTCAATTTCGGCAAGCGTCAACGGCTGTCCGTCCAAAATCAGGCAATCTTCGGTCAAGGAATCCATGAACCTGATAGTAGGTGCTCAGAAAACTCCAGTACAGACCAAATGCTTGCCTAGGCTTGGCTTTGCCGCTCAATTCAATTATGCTGACAGTCTATGGCGATGGATTCAACGGCATTACTCGATAGCTACGGCCGAAAGCTGCTCGACGAGCTTCAGACCAATGCGCGCCTCAGTCTGGCTGAATTGGGCCGCCGGATCGGCCTTTCGCCCACCGCATCCGCCGAGCGCCTCAAGCAGATGGAGGAGGCTGGTATACTCCACGGCTACACCGTCGAAATCGACCATGAGGCGCTGGGCCTTGAGGTGATGGCCTTCATTCGCATGAGCTGCGGCGGAAACCAGTACCACCGCCTGCTGGATTTCGTTCAAACCCTAGAAGAAGTCCGCGAGTGCCATCATTTGACGGGTGGCGACGATTTTCTGCTCAAAGTCACCACCACGAACATGGCCGACCTGGAAGCGCTCATCGAAGCCTTATTGCCATACGGCAACCCGGTCACCAGTCTCGTACTCTCCTCGCCAATCGAGCGCCGCAGATATGCTGTGACGGGCAAACTTGCTACCGTCACGCGCAAGCCGTCCCCTCGCCGCCGCTGAGCCAGGAAACGCCCTGCAGCCACTGCTTTGCTTTGTGTCCGGTACCTACTTCGGCTCTTCGCTCCAGTCGCAGACAATCTCCCGTCGTTGCTCCGAGCTTTCCTTGGCCCATTCCAGCAATCGCACCACTCTCCACGCCGCGGCCGCTGGAACTGGAACCGCCGCCTTGCCCAGCAGGGCATCGCGCATCCCCGCGTAGAAGAGCCTGTAATCTCCGGAGATGGACTCAACGGGGCGTGTGACCATTGCGCCATCCGCGTCTACCGTAAGTGTGCCCCAGTTGGCGGCTGGTTCTCGGCCCCATCCAGGATTGTCGATGTGAGTGATCTTGTTGAGTTCGGCCTCTTGGTTGTCCGGTTCCCATTTACTGAAATTCCCTTTGGTTCCCCGTAAATGAAATATGGGACGCGCCTGCGAGGAGAGATTGTTGGCGCTCAGGACTACAAGAAGACCCCGATAGCGCAATCGTAAAGTGAATGAATCTTCGGAGCCTTCGCCGTCGCGCTCACGCCGGATCTCAGCATCAATGGCCTCGGGTTTACCGAATAGCGCCATCGCTTGATCAGTGAGATGAGAGCCTAAATCCAACAGCAACCCACCGCCGAGGGATGGAACATCTTTCCATGGCACTCTCGTCTTTATGGGCCGCCAGCGGTCCATCGTGGACTCGAAGTGCACAAGGCGACCCAGAGAACCCTCATGCAATAGTTTCTGAACCGTCGGGAACTCGCAGTCCCAGCGGCGGTTATGAAAAGCAGCCAGCAGAACTCCCCGCGTCGCCGCCAACTTCATCAACTCCGCGACTTCGGCCGAAGTGACAGCCATCGGCTTGTCAACCACAACATTTTTCCCGGCTTCCAGAAGCTGCCTGGCGATCTCAAAATGAGTTCCACTAGGGGTGGCCACTACGAACAATCCCAGCGAGGAGTCTCCGAGCATCTCTTCCAAAGTTCGGCAGGTGACGATCTTTGGATACCGTTCAGCGGCATGGTCCGTGTGGCGCTCCAGCACAGCCGCCAGTTCCAGTCCTTCGACAGAAGAGATCAGCGGAGCGTGAAAAACTCGTCCCGCCATTCCGAAACCTACCAAACCGACTCGTATCATCCTTCCCCCGAAGCGCAGACGCCTTGCAGGCTAGCCCGCGCTAACTTTCAAGTTTATACCGGGTTTCCGCCAGCCTATAAAGGCACCGCCAGACGAGGCGGTTCATAGTGACTACCATGGTCGCCATCAGGACAGTCGCCAGCAGCAGAATCGCAAAATTGCCTGCATCGCTGGCCGCGCTGATCTGTGCTCCCAGCCCCAGCGTCTGAAGCGTCTTGTCGCCGATGTGAAAGTACTCGGCAATGATCGATGCGTTCCAAGCGCCGCCGGAGGCCGTGATCATTCCGGTGATCAGGTAAGGGAAGATTCCGGGCAGGATGAGCCGCGTCCAACGCTGCCACAGGTTGAATTTGTAGACGGCTGCTGCCTCTTTCAAGTCGGAGGGAATGGCGATAGCTCCTGCGATAACGTTGAAGAGAACATACCACTGT
>JBAPYY010000091.1:0-2375 GCA_049284975.1 Occallatibacter sp. | reverse complement strand
GGGAAGTTGATATCTTCGCTCTGGCGAACGCCGTTGTCCCAGGCGCCAAGTAAATAGGTTCGGTACATGTTGCCGTAAACGCGATCGCGCGACTGGGCGAAGGACTGGTCGAATCGCGCATTGTACTGGTAACCGTTGTGGATGGCCACGCTGGTGCCTTCCGATGTGTCGATCAGGCTCATGGCGCAGGGCATGCCCAGCGGTCCAATGCTATTGGGATCGTTGACGGCATCGGCGCAGTTATGGGCGGAGCCGGCGGGATCTCCGGTAAGACCGCCTTGATTTTTTTCCACCTCGGCGACGGTAGCAACCGAGGCCGGAGTGGGATTAACTGTTGCCTTGTAGGTGTTCAAGAGGGTTGTGGAAAGATTGTTGGGCAGATTCGCGCCCATCCACGTCGTGAAGGCGGGATCTTCGACCGTGGTCAGTCCAGCTGAGGTCGTCTGGGAGATGACCTGATCCCAACTGCCGAAGAAGAACGTCTTGTCCTTGCGAATCGGGCCGCCGACAGAGCCGCCAAACTCGTTGCGCGTGTAGGGGGTGATGTACCCGTTGAGCGGATCGTCGTAGTTCTGGAACTCCGTGCGGGCAGTGAGGTAGTTGGCCTGGAAGTCTTCGAAGGCGGAGCCGTGGACCTGATTTGTTCCAGCTTTACTGGTGATTTGCGTAACCAGGCTGGCCGCTTTTCCAAACTCAGCGGAGTAGTTGCTGGTGGACACCACCACTTCCTGGATGGAATCGGGGTTGGGAACCAGTTTCGAGTCGCCGCCGGAAGGGGAATCGTCGAGCGAGACACCGTCCAACAGGTACGTATTGCTGTGGTTGGGTGCGCCGTTGGCCACAATCGCCGGTGTGGTCGTCGCGTAAAAGATGTCCGTATTGGCTGAGGAGGATCCCATCAGGCCCGTGCCGGTCACTCCCGGAGTCTGGTTGCCGACGGTGAAGATGTTGCGGCCCTGAACAGGCAGTTCCTCGATCGACTTCTGATCCGTGACGGTAGAGATGGTTGCTTCATCGGTCTCCACCGCCGTGGGTGTCGCCTCTACCTCCACGCTGGTTGTGACGGAAGAGAGCTGAAGCTTGATCGAAACGTCCCTGGTCTGCATCGCGGT
The DNA here is from genome assembly GCA_049284975.1 of Occallatibacter sp. Lineage (GTDB taxonomy): Bacteria > Acidobacteriota > Terriglobia > Terriglobales > Acidobacteriaceae > Telmatobacter. The sequence goes on along the minus strand of JBAPYY010000091.1, from coordinate 1,263 downwards.
CAAAGCAATGTTGTCTTCAGTGACCGGAGCAAATCCCTGAACCGTCACTGTGACCTTGTAGGAGCCTGGTCCCAACGAGGGAAATTTGTAGAATCCCGCCGAGTTTGACTCGGTGGTGCTGGCGACTCCCGTTGCCATGCCTGTCAAGACAACTTTGGCGCCTGGAACGATGGCGCCGCTGCTGTCGGTTACGCTGCCCTCAATCGAGCTGCTGAATTGTGCAAATGCCGCGCTGCTGCAGAGCAAAAGCACAATCAGAAGCCATACCTGTCTCCCGAACGGTTGCTTCATGGTTCCTCCTCATTTGCCCTCGATGGACCGATCTGTGCTGAGCACTTTGGACCGAAGAGAGATGATCTTGTTCGTCATCTTCAGAAGCGGGCCTCGATGCCGATCGTCAGGTTGAGTTCGCGGGTTGAAGGCATTTTTGGATCCCTCGACGACCGAGAACTGCCAGCGGCAAGCCGGAAAGCAAACCGGCCGGCGCTGCGGAGACCTGTTTCCTAGCGAGATGGTTGGTGCTCCGACTACAAAGACGGGAACGTGTACAACAATTCAGGCTTACCTGTAATATTTTTCTGTATTACTTGTAATAATCAATTTGAGAGAAGTTAATTCACGGATGGAGCGAGAATCTTCACGGGGTAACCTGAATTCTGGCCAACTCGAACGTCTTATCAGAAGGGATTGTCTGGGTATAGTCTTTTGACGAACTTCAAGGTGATGGCTGGAGACGCACCGCGATGGGGGAACCATCGAACGGCGGCGATCTGCTTCACGGGGTCAAATCCGGGGATGGACGAGCAACTTGCTGGCTATGTGAGCGGTCTTTACGAGGAGCACTATGGCGGGCTCTTTCGCCACCTCATTCTGTCCGGATCGACTGCCGCGGAGGCCGACGATCTGATACAGGAAGGGTTCCTGCGTCTGTTTCGCCACCTGGGCAGCGGGCGCGAGGTGGACAATCCACGCTGGTGGTTGTTGCGGGTGATGCATAATCTGCGCATCGATGAACTGCGCAAGCGCAAGCGGGAACTCACGCTGGACCAACCGGAGTTCACCAGCCTGATCGAGCAGTTGCGGACCAAAGGGCCCGATGCGGAGGCGCAGATCATCGCACGGGAGGAGCAGGAACGCGTTCGGAAGGCAATCAGCAGGCTGGCTCCGCGCCAATTTGAATACTTATTGCTCCGGGCGGAGGGACTCAAGCTTCGCGAAATCGCGGCCATGTTCCGGGTGACCGTCCAAACCGTTTCGGAGTCC
>JBAPYY010000090.1:0-3023 GCA_049284975.1 Occallatibacter sp. | reverse complement strand
GCGCAATTCGTCTCCAGCACCGACCACCATATCCGCCGGCGCGGGTGCGTGGTCGATGGGGCCGAACGCCCTAGGCTGCGCGGCAAAGAGTCTCGCTCCATAGATGGGCAGCACTCGGCCGGTGGTGGCGTAGACAAAGCGCTGAAACTCGGTGAGCGGCTCGGCCATCACCGCCTGCCCGTTGAGCTGACCAGCTGTGCTCAGGCCATTGCGGAGCGCTCGTTCGCTGTAACTCGAACCGGCAGAGACGCTGTTATTGGCCGAGGCCTCGGTAGAGATGTCAGCTCGCTGTGTCTGTAGCTGCGAAGTCCCCGGCATCGCGGGCAAATCAAGCGACGCTGGCGATTCAGTTGCAGAGACCGAAGGCGCAGCCTGCTGCAGTTGGCAGCCGTAGGAATCGGGATTGTCCTCTGCTGAACATTGCGCGCGCATAAAAGGCACGCAGAAAACGAAAACGGCGACGGCAACTGATAGATGCAGAGAGCGACGAAGAAGCGAACGGGCAGATGAATGATTTCTCATAGACGCCCCATTGTTTTCACATCGGACTGTCAGTCCCAACGAAAAAGTACAAAGGCAGTTCTTGGTTGTTCCGAAATTGAACAGAACTCTAAGCGTCTTCCCATAATTGATTTCGCACTCGCGTTTCCTGCTTTTTCTCCATTCGCACCCGCCCATTCACGGGTAATCTGAGCGCAGTTTTCCGAATGAGTGGCAGACAATTCACGCACTGCTCAAGGAAAAACTTGACTCGGTCAAAAGAGGAAGCCCAGCGTGCCAACAGAGATTCAAGAAACCGGCGTTTCCGCATCTCCGACTTGCGTCGTCTCTCTTCCGCCCATAATCCGCGTGGCGATCAAACGGAGGAGACTGGTCGGCATCATCACGCTTGCCGTGATTGCGCTGGCCCTGACAGTCGCCTTGGTGCTGCCCAGCCGTTACATGGCCACGACGGTCATTCTGCCGCCTCAGCAAAGCGGTTCGGCGGGTGCGGCTATGATGGCGCAATTGAGCAGTCTGAGCGCCATGGCCGGCGCGGGCGCCCTAGGTATCAAGAACCCCAACGATCTGCAGGTGGCTTTGCTGAAGAGCCGCAGCGTGGGAGATGCGATGGTCGATCGCTTTCATCTGCAGGCGTTGTTCCACTCGAAGTTCGCTTCGTCAGCGCGCAAGCGGTGGGAGAAAAAAACACTCATTGATAACGGCTTGAAGGACGGGTTGATTCGCCTCTCGGTGACGGATAGCGATCCGCAGAGAGCCGCGGAGTTGGCCAATGGATGGGTGGAAGAATACCAGCGGTTCTCGGCGACGCTCGCGGTAGGCGAGGCGTCCCGGCGGAGACTCTTCTTCGAGCGGCAAGTGGGCGACGCGCGCGAGAATCTGGCACGCGCTGAAGAAGAGATGAAGCAGACCGAGCAACGCACCGGCGTTATCGAGTTAGACGGTCAGGCCCACGCAATGATTGCCTCGGCGGCCATGCTGCGCGCACAGGTGGCGGCCAAGCAAGTCGAAATTCAGGCGATGCGTCAGTTTGCAGCTGATGGCAATCCGGACCTCGAACGCGCACAGCAGGAGTTGTCGGGCTTGGAAGGGCAATTGGCAGCCATGGATGTGGCCAAAGATCGCCGCAGCGGCGACCTGGTGGCGCCCATGGGCATGGTGGCCCAGGCGGGTCTTGATTATGCGCGCGCCTTGCGCGAGGTGAAGTATCGCGAAGCGGTGGTGAGTCTTTTGATGCGCCTTTATGAGATGGCGCAGGTGGACGAGGCGCAAAAAGGTTCTCAGGCGCAAGTTGTGGATGCTGCCGTGGTTCCTGACCATCCGATTTTGCTGTTCAGGGTTTGGATTGTGTTGGCGGGGCTGTTACTCGCATTGCCGATGGCCCTGACGATCGTACTTGTAACTGAAACGGTCGAGGCTCTCCGCGCACTTCGCAGCCGCTCGGACTCGTGGTCAGCGGCGCTCGAAAAAGCCTGGGGCGGGGAAGCGCGATGAACATTCGGCGAGCCTTGGGCCTCGATGGCGCTGTGGCCTTTACCTCTCTGGCGAGGGCGGTGAGCATCGCGGGAAGTACCGTGACGGTCCTGCTGATCGTCCGCTTTTTGTCGCCCATCGAGCAGGGTTATTACTACACGCTTCTCAGCCTCGTTGCGTTGCAGATGGTTTTTGAACTGGGCTTCTCGTTCGTGGTTCAGCAGTTGGCAGCGCACGAGTGCATTCACCTTCAATTGCACGACGCCAGCGTCAGCGGCGACCGGGTGGCGCACTCTCGGCTGGCGTCCACGCTTCAACTCAGTGTGCGCTGGTACACGGTGGCTGCCGTCGCAATGGGCTTGATTCTAGCGCCGCTCGGCGAGTTCTTCTTTGCGCGCCACGGCGCATTGGGTGCGACGCATGTAACTTGGCGTGGCCCCTGGCTGCTGTCCGTAGGCGCATCAATGGCGGGATTGTGGTGCCAGCCCTTCTATTCCTTCCTCGATGGATGCGGACAGGTGCGCGCTGTGGCCGCGCTGCGGTTGCGTCAGGCGCTTGTAGGCATGTCACTTTCATGGATCGCACTGCTTCTGCATCACGGGCTCTACTCGCCTGCAATGGTGCTTCTGGGTCAAATTACAGCCGGCCTCTTTTTCCTGGGGACGCGCCGTCGTTTGCTGATTGGCTTGCTTGGTCATCAGGTCCACGACGCATCCATTCACTGGGCTCGCGAAGTGTGGCCTTTCCAATGGCGAATCGCTGTCAGTTGTATGTGCTCTTACTTCACGCTGCAAGTTTTCATTCCTATTCTCTTTGCGCTGCGCGGGCCTGTGGAAGCCGGACAGATGGGCATGTCGCTCAGTATTACCGGTTATATGACAGGCCTGGTGCTGCCATGGATTACCACCAAGGCGACGCCTTTCGGCAGACTGATTGCGGCGCGCCAGTTTCATGTACTTGACAGGCTATTCCTGCAAACCCTGGGCCAGGCCTTGACCGTATTCACAGTGATAGGAATGGTCGCCGCCTGCGGTGCCGCGATGTTGTCC
>JBAPYY010000089.1:0-2189 GCA_049284975.1 Occallatibacter sp. | reverse complement strand
GCCCAGCTGCCCTGAATGCGAGAATGGTCTAGACATCGAATTGGACGAAGTGGAAGAAGGCGACGTGGTCGTCTGTGATGAATGTGGAACGGAGTACGAGGTGGTCGGCCTTGAACCGCTGGAGTTGGTGCGGGTGGGTGAAGACCTGGACGAAGACGACGAGATATTGCTCGGTGATGAAGAGGAGGAAGAGTGAAGTTTAACCGCACGAGTGTGGTAGCCGGGGCGGCATTTGCTGTTTTGGTGGCAGGTTTGGTTCCCCTGGGGACACAGGGTGGGTACTTGGGGCCGTCTACGGCCGAAGCGCAGAACCTTGGTGAGCGCGTGGTCTCAGGCTACGTGGCGGATGCCCATTCCGATCCGGTGGTTGGCGCCACGGTCTTCCTAAGGGACATGAAGTCGAAGGCCATCCGAAGTTACACCTCCGTAGAGAAGGGCCGCTTCCGGTTTGCCGGGGTGAACATGGCTGAAGATCACGAACTCTGGGCGGAGATGAACGGCAAGAAGAGCGCCGTCAAGACAGTCAGTTCATGGGATACACGCAAGATATTCGAGGTGGAGCTGAAGCTGAAATAATTTACACTTATTCTCATTTTCTACACTTTGCCGATATTTTTATGGCATAATGTATATGAGGTAAGGCAATGTATTCCGCTTCGGCGCAGATTGGGAACTGGCTCGGGGTTGAACCCCCCATGACGGAAGCGGCGGTTCTGGGCATTATCGAGCAGCAACTCGAGCCGCCGGTGATTCAGCGCCTGCTCGATATGGGCCTGAGCCGGGATGAAGTCCACTCGGTCATCATCCCCGCACGCACGTTGCAGCATCGGCGCTCCCGCCGAGAGCGGCTGACGGTTGAAGAGTCAGACCGGGTGATTAGAGCGCTTCGCGTTCTTTCGGCTACCGAGCGTGTCTACGAAACCCGGGAGCGTGCGCTTGAGTGGCTGCGACGCGCCAATCCCCGGCTCGATAACCGTTCGCCGATTTCGCTTCTTAAAACGGATACCGGCGCCCGAATCGTCGAGGAACTCCTGGGCCAGATCGACGAAGGGTACTTCATCTGAGGCGCTGAATGGTTCTTTGGCGCATTAGCCGCCATCTGGATTTGAGCGGGCGGGGCGGACTTACGTTTGCGGGACGCTGGCATCATGCCGGCGCTCCCGTGGTCTATCTGGCCGAGACGCCCTCTGGCGCTTTGGTTGAAGTTTGCGCTCACACCAGCGCCAACGACATTCCTCCATCCTTCACGCTTCTGAAGGTCGCGGGCCCCGATTTACCGTTCGATGAGGTTGGGCTAGCCGCGGTGGATCAAGATTGGACCGTTCGCGTTGAGATTACGCGTGACCTGGGTTCGGAATGGCTGAAACGGGGCAGTTCAGCGTTGCTCAGGGTTCCAAGCGCCCTGGTTCCTGAATCTTCAAACTACTTATTGAATCCGCTCCACAAGGACGCCGGACTCTTTCACGTTCAAAAAAGTTTTGTCTACCCGTTCGATGTGCGGCTAAAACGCTGAAGAGCGTTACCCCTCCAGCTTTTTCGCTACCAGTTCATTGAGCAGGGCGGGATTGGCTTGGCCTTTACTGGCCTTCATTACCTGGCCTACAAAAAAACCCGCCACGGTCGTCTTGCCGGCTCGATACTGCTCCACCTGCCTGGGGTTGGCGGCAATCACCTGATCGATCATCGCTTCAATAGCCGAAACGTCGGTAAGCTGCTCGGGCTTTTCGCGCTGGTAGACGGTGGCGAAATCCTCGCCTTTTTCAAAACACACGTCAAGCAACTGCTTGAGTTGCCGGGAGCTGATCTTGTCCTCGTCGAGCAGATCGGCGGCCAGAACCACGCCGGTCATGGAGACCGGGGACTGCTCCAACTCAAGTCCGAGGGCCTTGAGGCGTCCGCCCAACTCGCTCAGCAGCAGATTTGCCACGCGGCGCGGATTGCGGGCGGTTTTGGCGGCAGCCTCAAAGCGGTCGGCGAACTCTCGTGTCGCGGTCAGCGTGAAAGCATCCTTGGGCGCCAGTTCGTACTCGGCGATCATGCGTGCGCGGCGAGCTTCGGGCAGTTCCGGGAGCTTCTTTCTGGTTTCGGCCAGGAATTCCGGCGACACAATCAGCGGCGGCAGATCCGGCTCGGGGAAGTAACGGTAGTCGTGGGCCTGCTCTTTGGAGCGCATGGAGTAGGTGCGGCCC
>JBAPYY010000088.1:0-2318 GCA_049284975.1 Occallatibacter sp. | reverse complement strand
CGATCATGGGCGATAGGCTTTACCAGTATCTTCTTCGCCCTTCTGCAAAGCGCCTGCACGGCGTTTATGGCGATCAGCGGCCTGCGTCTGCTTATAGGAGTCGGATCGCTGGCCGCGGCTACCATGGGTCTCAGATTTCTCGATGCCCTTCACGGCGCGGCTATCCGCATCCCCATGGAAACCGTGGCCGTTGTGGGCTCGCTGGTAAATCTCTACGCGGTCTGGCGGGTTCGGAGTCTTCGTGCGCGACCCTCCTCGCAATGGAGAATGATTCCGCCCACAGCGAAGCAGAAACGCTCTGAGTCGATTCAGGTCTGGCTGGCAATTGTGACGCTACTGCTCGTCTGCACGGAGTGGTTTTTCCACCTGTACCTGTTCCGCACCATTTAGTTCGGAGGGCGAGGGCTAGTCCGGATGCCCGAGATTTCCTCCAGAGCCCGATTCCATCTCCCGCGCCAGCCTCGCGTGGAGGCGATCGCTGAATCCCACCGGAAGTTCGAACACGCGATTGTCGGCCGTCAGTACGAGGATGTTCCGCGTCGAGTCGAGGATCGCCGAGCAAATTTCGCAGTTTTCCAAGTGTCGCTGCACTGATTCCCTGACTTCATGGGGCAGTGCGTCGTCCAGATATCCGGAGATGTAGTCCCAAACATGCTTGCACTCTAAGACCATTGAAACCATCTCCTTTCAGGATTCAGACTCTTCAGCTTCGGCGCGAGCTCCTTCTGCAGCATGATGCGCGCCCGATGCAGCCTGACTTTGACAGAGGAGAGGCTGATCTCCAGAACCGTCGCTGCCTCGTCAATACTCAGTTCCTCCACGTCGCGCAGCAGCAGTACCTGCCGATAGATCGGTGACAGATTATTTATAGCGGTCTGCAATAACTCCCGAACCTCGCTTCGCTCCAGCGCTTCGGAGGGGATCTCTCTCCAGTCCCGCAAGATTGCCGGCGAGACGTGTCCACCCTCATCGGGCGCCTCGTCGATCGATTCGAAACGCAGTGTGCTTTGGTGTCGCAATCGCCGTCTGGCCTCATTCAACGTGATGCTGATCAACCAGGTGCTGAACTTCGATTCCCCCCGGAATGCGGAGAGTTTGCGGAGGGCCTTCAAAAAAGCCTCTTGGGCCACATCTTCAGCATCCGACTCGTTCTTCATGTACGACAAAGCCATGCGGTAGACGCTGAGTTCGTAGGGGCGGATCAAGGCGTGGTAAAGCTCCGTATCGCCGGCAAGAATTGCGGCGATCATCTGCGCCTCGTCGCGCACCGGAGTTTGTATATCCGCCCTCGTCAATGCCGCTCCTTCCAGCGATTTCGAATCAGTGCGTCCAGCGAGAAAGTTCCGGCGCCAAAGATCAAAATCATCAGCGACGCAAACAAAAACGTGTACGGGTCGGCAACATAAAACTTTCCCGGATCGGAAAATACGGCTACAAGGGCCTCATGATCGGCGGTCCAGTAAGCCACAAACATGTTACCAGCCAGCAGAAGTCCGACGGGCCTGGACAGTAGCCCAAAGACTAAAAGCAAGCCGCCCACGAGTTCGAGCCCGGAGATGAAGTGCGCATTGAACGCAGGAAATGGAATTCCCAGGCTCGCGAAGAAGCCCGTGATCCGCGCCAGATTGTGCAATTTGCCCCAGCCGGTCTGCGCGAACTGCCAACCCCAGTACAGCCGGACGGCCAGCAGAAAGGGCGACTGCAAGGTGGAAATCTTCTTGCACGCTGCCTGGTAAAGCTGCAGGGCCCGTATCGTTACGGTCGTGCTGCTTTCGATCTTGATAACTGCTTTGGAACTCATGATCTTCACCGCCTGCATCGACTCCTCACTTCAGGGGCCGCACTTTCCATTTGCTGTGTTGGAGCAGCCAGAACGCGAATGGTTACACGTAATGCCATATTTTCCGCAGAAATGAGCGGCTTGCAGGGGGGACCACGCCATCACGATGAAACCTTGTAACCTTTGTGGACCTTGCCGCTCCTATTTGTGGAAGAAGGCCGGTCGTGATGGTTCGATCGACCTCGAAATGAGGATTTCCGGCCGCTATGCAGAGTCGGGATCTCCCCACGACCGCAACGTCCGCCCCCCGAGAGGGCGCGGGAAAACTCAGGAAAGGTGATCACATGAAGACGAATTCAGTACACAGTCTCGCCCTCGCCGCTGCATTTGCAGGTCTCCTCGGCGGCACGTCGGCTCGCCTCAACGCACAACCTGCTCAGCACGACGGTCCTGTTACGGCCAGCGCTCCGGCTGGCGTGGGCATGCTCGCCGTGGCTCTGAATCAGACTGCGGACACCACCAAGCACTCCTGCAAGGG
>JBAPYY010000087.1:0-8403 GCA_049284975.1 Occallatibacter sp. | reverse complement strand
CTATCCTGCCGCACAAACAGACCGCACTATTTTCATTGATATTGACGATGAACACATCTTGTTTGAAGCTCCCGGCGTAAGTGAATCGAAGGTCTTCTGGCGAACAATTGTCGCATTCGAGCACGAGGAGAATGTCGCATTGCTATACATGAATGAGTCTAAATTCTTGATGTTTTCTACATCCACGTTGTCGGCGGCACAATTAGCAGAGCTCAAAGACCTTTTCGTTCACAACGGCGTACAGTTTCATCCGGAGAAGTCCGACACAACACGAGTGAAAATGCTAAAAGACCTAAAGGGATTTTGGGGAAATGAGGAAGGATAAATGATAACGAAGAGAATTATCGCGTGCCTCGACGTTCATGACGGCCGGGTCGTGAAAGGCGTGCAGTTCGTCGATCTCATTGATGCCGGCGATCCGGCCACGCAGGCCGCGCGCCACGCCCGCGAGGGCGCCGACGAAATTGTGCTGCTTGATATTACCGCGACGCATGAAGGTCGGGCCACGCTGCTCGACACGGTGAGCCGCACTGCTCGTGAGTTGTTCGTTCCCTTTTGCGTGGGCGGCGGGATCCGTTCTGCCGACGATGCTGCGCAGGTCTTCGAAGCCGGCGCGGATAAGGTCAGCGTGAACTCAGCGGCACTCGCCAACCCTATGTTGATCGACGCCATCGGCCGCAGTTTCGGCGCACAGGCCGTAGTCGTCGCCATTGACGCGCGCCGCGACCCTGAAGCCGCTGATCCCGTGCGCGATGCGCAGGTGTTCGTGCAAGGCGGGCGCAAACTGACTGGCCGCCGTGTCGTCGAGTGGGCGCTCGAAGCCGAAGAGCGTGGCGCCGGGGAAATCCTGCTCACATCAATGGACTCTGACGGAATGCGCACCGGCTTCGATTGCGAACTGACCGCTGCCGTCAGCGAGGCCGTCAACATTCCCGTCATCGCTTCCGGCGGCGCAGGAACCGTGGATCACTTTGTCGATGTCTTCGGGCGCGGCAAGGCCGATGCGGCACTCGCGGCCAGCATCTTTCACTTCGGCATTTCGAGTGCGCGTTCGCTCAAGGAAGAGCTGGCCAAGGCCGGCGTCTCCGTGAGGCTGCCATGCTGATTCCATCCATCGATTTGCTGGGCGGCCAGATTGTTCAGCTTGTGCAGGGAGAGAAACTGCGGCTTGCCTTCGACGACTTCGAATACTGGATCGAGAAATTCTCCAAATTCCCTTTAGTTCAATTGATCGATCTCGACGCGGCAATGCGCCAAGGCGATAATTCAAAATTGGTCGCACAGATTGCGAAGCGGTTACCTGTTCAGGCCGGGGGCGGTATTCACTCCGTCGAGCGCGCGCAGCAAGTGCTCGAAGCTGGAGCGAAGCGCGTCATCATCGGCTCTGCGCTTTTCTCCGCGGAGGGCGCAGTCAACATCGGGTTTGCCGCCGAGCTTGCCGCTGCCGTTGGCGCGGAGCGCATCGTGGCCGGCATCGACACCAGGAACGGCCGCATCGCAGTGAAAGGCTGGAAGGCGCAAATCGCGCTCTCGCCTGATGATGCAATTCCACAACTTGAAGCCTTCGCCGGAGCATTTCTCTACACGCATGTAGACGGCGAAGGAATGATGCAGGGCTTTCCTATCGCCACGGCTGCGCGCTTGCACAAGCTCACTCAGCGGCAGCTCATTGTGGCCGGCGGAATTCGCAACCAACAGGAAGTGGATGAATTGGACGCCTTGGGCGTCGATGCCGTCGTCGGCATGGCGGTCTACACTAATTTGCTCGCGGTTTAGCCTTCGCGACGACTGCGGGCCGCCCTACTTTTGGGTCTCGCCGATGGCAAGGGCAGTCTCCACGCGCGATGCGCGCAGCAACCGCGCAATTTGCTTCAGGTGAAGTTGCACCGCATAGGCGCGCAGAATTTCGGCCTGCGAATACTCGATGCCCCTGTGTCGCACCGCGTCCATGCGCGCTTCCAACTGAACAATGTCTTCTTCCAGACTCATTCCCGGCGGAGGAATGTGAAAGCGCCATTCATGAATGCATTCCGCCACGTGATGGAAGCCGGTGCGTATATCCACTGCCAACTTGCCCAACTCCGGCTCGAGTTGTTGTGCAAACGCATCGTGGTGACTGTCTTTAACTGAGAATTCCAGCGCCAAAAGAGCGTCGAAGATTGAGTGGCCGAACTGCACAAGCATTCCGAGGCCTTCGCGCCATCCTGGCCCGCCGCTGGGCTCGTTGCGCGCCGCTTCCAGCAGTTGGTTGTTCTTGCGCACCAGGGCCAGCAATTCCTCTCGCTGCGTGGGCAACCCTTCGGCGGGTGTGCCGCGAAAGCCTTCGAGAATTCGTTCGAAAAAAGTGCCCAGCAACAAGAATTCCTGCGCCAGCCCGTCGCGCAGCCGCAACCTTGCTCGATCGGGAAACACCAGCGTAGAGACGGCCAGCGCCACAACAATGCCCAGGAAGACCTCCATCACCCGGTCCAGCGCGATTGTCCAATGCGATCCGCCGTTCTGCACCAGCATCACAATGGTGATGGTCACTCCCGCAAGCCGCGAACTGCTGCGCAGGCCAAGCAAGCCGCAGACGGTGACCGCTGCCAGCACAGCCAAGGTGTAGTTCCATGGAAGCGAGCCAAACTGCGTAAACAAAAAGCCAAACAAGGCGCCGATCACTGTGCCAAGAATGCGATCACGCGAGGCGGAAATCGTCGAGCCAAAGTTTGATTGCAGAACAATGATGGCGCTGATTGCGCCCCAATAACCGTCCTGCAACCCAAAGTGAACTGCAAGCCACCAACACAGCGCTGCGGCCAAAGCTGTCCTCGCCGCGTGAATCAGCAGCCGCCGGCGCTCTCTTGTAAAAAGTCCGGGATTCTCTTCCTGCTCCACGCGCAGCTTGATTGCAAGCTGGCGCTGTGCCTTCGTCTTTTTTGTCTTCAGACGCATAGTTCTATTCCACAATGCAATGAACTCATGTTCTTAGAATGCTCCATCTCGCCGGCGCGTGCTGTGATTGGTCTTACCCGACATCCGCTCATCCATCCAATGTAACTACCAAGTTTTCCACGTGCAAATCTGCCCATCCCGTGTAACATAAAAGCCAGGAGCCCGCTTCCCCAGGGCCTCGCCAGCCCCATGTTGCGTGTAGGATACCCAGCCACAATTTCCGCGGATTTGTTGCGCGATTTCCCCTCGGAAATCGAACTCATTCCCCTGCCCGACAGTCTTGACTACGATGTTGAAATCGATGTCTGGATTCCCAACCCTTATCCCACGCGGGCGATGCGCGTCTGGCCGCAACTGCGCGGCGTGCGCCTGATTCTGTCGCTGATGACTGGGACAGAGTGGATTCCCGGCGTGGCAGGGCCGCATGTCACCATCTGCAATGCCCACGGCGCACACAGCATATCCACCGCAGAGTGGGCCCTCAGCGCCATTCTGACCATGCTGAAGTACGTCCCGCTTTACCTCGACATACAACACTCCGGAATATGGAAGCGCCGCTTCGAGGCCAGCGCCCACTACGCGAAAATCACCGGCGATGCGCGGCCGCTTTATCCACCCGTCATGTTGGAAGAACTTACCGGCAAGAATGTGGTGCTTGTGGGTTACGGAGCCATCGGAAAAGAAATCGAGCGCATGCTCGCGCCTTTTAAGGTCGAGCTTGTCCGCGTGGCTCGCACTGCGCGCAGCAATCCGCCGATTCATGGCACAAACGAACTCGACAGCCTTTTGCCGCAAGCTGAGGTTGTCATTCTGATCCTGCCGTCGACTGCTGAATCGCATCATCTGATTGGCGCACGCCAACTCTCTCTGATGCGCCAGGGAGCTTTGCTGGTCAATGCTGCGCGCGGACCTATTGTGGACACAGACGCCTTGGTTGAGGCGCTCATGGCCGGCCACATTCGCGCAGCGCTCGATGTCACAGATCCCGAACCGCTACCCGATGGCCACCCGCTTTGGAGTTGCCCCAACCTGCTGCTCACGCCGCATGTGGCCGGATCGACTCCGCAATTTGCGCCGCGTTCACTACGCACAGCAGCGGATGAGTTGCGCCGCTACATTGCGGGCGAGCCGCTGCACAACGTAGTTCAAGCCGCAATCTGAGTTGCCGCAGCACGCCGCCAATCGCGCAACCCCAGCAGGGCCAGGGCAACAAGCAATGCGTAAAGCACCGCTGTCGGCTGAAGACCCTTGTAAATATATTCGGCAATGTAGACCAGGTCCACGGCAATCCAAAGCCACCAATTCGCCGTGTGCTTTCTCGTCTGCCACCAACTAGCCACGAGGCTGTAACTCATCAGAGCCGCATCCAGTCGAGGCAGCGCTGCGCCAACCTGCTCCATCAGCAGCCCCACCAGCACGCTCCCGACGGCTCCCGCCGCCAATCCCGCAAACATATTGCGCAGAGTCATAGGCACCACACGTACCTCACCCACTTCGCGCACTCCGCGCCACCAATACCACCAGCCGTACAGCGTGAAAACCAAAAAGAAAATTTGTAACAGTGCATCGGAATACAATCGAACGCGGAAAAAAACAATCAGGTAAAGTATGTCGGAGATCAGCACCACGGACCAGCAGATAAGTTTGCGGCGCGTAGTTAGCCAGATGCCTAACACGGTGGTGACGACACCTGCATCTTCCATCCAATTCGCGGCCAGGTAATTCGCAATCGCTGTCCAGTGCATCAGTCTTCAGCTCCCACAGGTTGTGCTCTGCGCCGTTCAGCTTTCCCGGCCCATTGTTGAATTGCGTTCACCAGCTTCTGCCCACCCGCACCTCGAAACCATCGCGCATGGCCCACCAGATAATCGATCGAAGCCACTCGCGCCTTTTCCTCGGAATGCAGCACGCCTCGGTAGTAATCCGCCTCGCTCAGCGCAAACTCCGCGTGGCAGAGCGCTGCCATTGGCGCAAGGGCAGCGGCCTCAGCATCATTCAGCGGCCTCACCGATTCATAGCCATCCAGCATTGCCTCCAGGTGATCGAGATGCACGCGCACATTTTCTCCTCGCGCAGAATCTTTGATCAGATCAAGCCACTCCACGATATTGCGCTCGATGGCCTGCACCAGATCATGCACGGCGTTAGTGCGGTCGGCAAGTCCGAAGTCGATCACTGCAACAGCCCGCGCTTTGTCGGACGCATCGCTCCACAAAAAGTTGGAAGCATGCGGATCGTTGTGCGTCCACAGCGGTTTGAGTGCGGAAAAATGCGGGCGCAATTGTGCATGAAATGGCGCCAGCAATTCGATCGCTTCCTTGCCGCCTTCACGCGCAACCGCATCTTCGGCAAGTGCGGGGCGCGCCGCGAGGTAATGCTCCATTGCTGCGCCAGCTTCATCGGCGGCAAAAATCGTGAAGCCGCTCACCAGAGGTTGCGTCTTGCGCACCGGCGCGTCGAATCCTTGCGAAGCCTGATGAAGCCGCGCCAACGCCTCGCCCGCCGAGCGTGCATGCGCAGCTGATCGAAACGGCGTCCACGAGAGTGCCTCTTCATAAATGTCCACGCCCGTCAGCGCTTCGTGCACCTCGAACGTCCATTGGCCGCTCTCGATTGCTGTCTCGCCTGATAAGGCCGCAAACACACGCGGCACCGGCGCGCCCTGCTCTCGCAGATGATTCAGAAAGCGATGCTCTTCGAGCAATCCCTCGCGATCGCGAACCGTCCGGTGATGGCGCTTGATGAAAACGCGACCACTGCCTGTCGCTACGACGCTGGCTGCGGAGAATGGCCGCGGACTCACTGACAAAATCTCAACAGGCTCGCCGCAGCCGGGAAACAGAGCCAGCAACTCGCGCACCTCGGCGAGCGAGAGCGGCGGCCAGTCCGGTTCCATCAGACTGCCATCCAATCCATGCGCCTTTGCCGTCATGCTCATCGCGCGTGCATCCTCTGCCTTTATTTGCAAAATCAAAAAGTGTAGTGCGCCGAGAGCCGCACCGTTGTCGGCGCGCCGAGCCAGACAAAAGTATCGCCGTAACTCGCGCCTGTGTCGCTCCAGTAGCGTTTGTCGGCAATGTTGTTTGCATAAATCCTGAAGGTTAAGCGGCCCTGGTCGCCGCCCGGCGTATAGCGCGCGCCAAGATTGAAAATGTTCACACCCGGCACACTCACCGCGTCGTCGCGCGTGGCTTCCTTGCGTCCGGAATAGCTCCAGCCCGGCATCACATGCAGTCCACGTAAGCGCGGCGCCGTCAGGTCAGCAAACAGCGTGGCGTGCAAGTGCGGCACATTGATCACCTGCTTGCCATCGAAGGACGGCGTGCCCGTGTCGTCGGAAACGGCGTTGAGCGCAGCTGCGGAGCCCGTTAAACGCAGCCACGAAGCAGCCTTGCCCTCGACATTCAACTCAATGCCGTTGTGCGTCTCGCGACCTTCAGACAAGAAACAAAATGGAGTCTGTGCCGTCGTTTCATTTCCGAAGCAGTTGGCTCCTCCGCCCAGATTATCCGGATACATAAATGGAGCGCGCATATGAAAGAGCGCGGTGGTCAGCAAGATCCGCTGATTCGGCTCATACTTCGCTCCCACTTCAACTTGGCGCGTCAGAAACGGGTCCAGAAACGCACTCGAATTAGCCGCCCACCACGGCCCTTGAGGCCCCAGCGACAGCAGAACTCCATAATTTCCATAGAGCGTAATATTCGTTTCCGGATTGAATGTGATCGCGTATTGCGGCAGCCAGAGTTTCTTATCTGTGATCGTCGGCGGAGTAGCGGAGTTGGTTGCTGTTAGCGAGTAGTTGTTGTCGCGCAGCGAATCCTCGCGCCCGCTGACTAGCAGTTGAATGCGGCCGGGAAGATGAATCCTGTCTTGCACAATGCCGTATGACTGGTGATTGTCTTCCCACAGCGTGCGCGGGCCTGCGGATAAAAGCGGGCTCTCGATCGGAACCGGCACAATGGGTTGATAGATGTTCTCCGATCCAACATAGAAGTACACGGCGCCATCCGCCACGGTATTTGGCGCGTTAGTCGGTGGAGCTCCGGGCTGTTGCACGCTGCGAAGGAAGAGTCCGCCGCCTGCAGTCACATCGTGCGTAATTGCGCCGGTCCTGACGTGGCCGGTAACGAGCGCCTCGGCCATCGCATCAATGCGCAGCTCGCCAGGGTCGCGGTAATCGTAGATGCCATAGTCGCCGCCGCTGTAATTGATGCTAGGAACCGCTGGACAGAAAAAGTAAGCAGGGGCATTGGGGTCGCCGGGGCAATCGACATTGCCGTTCGCATCAAACGGCGTTCCATAGGCGTAAATCACGTTATCTTGTATCAGCGAGTGGCTGTAACCGCCTGCGGCAAAGGCGCGCCAGTTGTGCGGCAAATCGTAATCCAATCGTGAACCTGTATTGAATGTGTCGTACGTATCCGGCGGACCCCAGGGTTGGTCGCCAAGCATCGTTGATGTGTAAATGTGATTTATATCCGGCAGAGTCACGCCGCCTAGCAACTGGTAGCCGCTGCCGTCGCGCTCCGTTTTGTGCTGGTACTCGAAGTCGCCTTTCAGAATTGCCTTGGGGTTGATGTGCCAGTCAGCGGCGCCTGCGCCCATCGCGCGCCATCCGTTGGTGTCGTTCATATAGCTCGCGATTCTTTCGCCGGCCAGATTGATGCGCGCGCCCACCTGCTTGCGGACGCCGAAGAGACGGCCAAAGTCGAGGGCGCCATAGGCGGTGCCGCGATGATCGGTAGCCATATCGACGGCCCCCACGTTCGCCGGGCGCTTGGTCACGTAGTCGATCAGTCCGCCGGCCGAGGCCACGCCGCTCTCCACTCCGGCGAGACCCTTCAGAAACTCCACGCTCTGTTTGTTTTCCAGCGGCACATCCTGCTCGCCGGCAATGGTCATGCCGTTGATCTCAAGGCCCGATGCAAGATCGATGGGAAAACCGCGAATCTCGTAAGTGCCGTAGTAGCCCACCGGCACATAATCGTCATTGATCGACGCATCGTTCTTCACCACATCAGAGAGCAGGCGCGCACCCTGATCGTTGAGCATCTCGCGCGTCACTACCGTGGCGGAAAGCGGCGCCTGCTCCAGCGGAACGCCGTCCAGATTGCCCACCGTGACAGCCTCGGGAAGATACTCGTCTTTCGTCTCGCCATGCACCACCACCGTGGTGGTCACGGGCGGAATTTTTTGCGCAGGCGTGGCTGGTTTGGTTGCGGCAGGCGGCGTTGCGCCGGTTGGCGCGGGCGCGGGATTCTGCGCGTATCCGCCCATTGACAACGTCACACAGCCGAGCAGCAATCCCGCGGCCAGCAGCGACCAATTTTTGTCCGGCCGCTTCCCCAATAAGCGCAGACGAAATCGGAGGCCCACGTTATTGCATTTTTGGGCTGGCTCACTAAGTTTGAATGATTGCGAAGCGTTGCGAACCTGACCGGCGAAAGCAAAACTGAACATAAATTC
>JBAPYY010000086.1:0-3205 GCA_049284975.1 Occallatibacter sp. | reverse complement strand
GAGACAGTTCAGATTCATGCCCAGCACGCGGAGTTCGAGCGCGAGAGTCATCTTTGCCTGATGCACACGGCCACAGCCGACTACCGGGGCGGGGAAGCCAAGGCGGGCGACGCGAAAGTTCTCTTCCGCGACGATGGATCGGCGGTGCGGCTGGATGCGATGAACGGCTTCAACATGGCCACGGCGGCGGGCGGCCACGTGAGCGCGCCCACCGGTCATATGGATTTCGACGAGCACAACCAGCCGCGCCACGGCCACATGGAGGGCGGGGTGGCGATGGACTCGACGAGCGAGTCTGGCGGGCGGCGGCGACAGATGCAAGGAACGGCGCCCACGGCGGAGCTGGAATTCAACGGGCAAGGCAAGCTGCGCCACGCGCGTCTGGAGCAGGGCGTGGCAATGGACAGCCAGGAGCAAGGTGAGTCTGCAGGCCAGCCGCAGCGGTTGAGCCGGCACTGGCGCTCACCCATCGCCGATCTCGATTTTCGCGATTCGAATCGTGGGCAAATGGAACTTGCTGCGGTACATGGGACAAGCGGTGTGGTGGTAACGGGCGAGAGCCAACGCGGCAAGGGAGCGGTGGCGCCCTCACGGCTTTCGGCCGACGATGTGACGGGAAACTTTGGTTCCGGTTCTGTGTTGACGGCGATGACCGGGGTGGGACACGCCAGCATCGAGGAAACCACTGATACGGGAACCAGGCAAACCACCAGCGGCGATCGTTTGGAAGCGCATTTTGCGGCGCCGACGCAGGGAACGCACCATGGGTCGGAAGGCGAGTCGCAAATTCAGTCGGCTACTGTCGTGGGCCATGTGGTGCTGACGCAACAGGCGGCGGCTAAACCGGGCGCACCGCAGCCGGCGACATTGCGGGCTACGGCGGGCCGCGCCGATTATGCGGGCGAAGGCGAATGGCTGCATCTGACCGTGAGTCCGCGCGTGGAAGACGGCGCTCTGCAGCTTACGGCTGACAAGGTAGATGTTTCGCGCGCCTCGGGCGATGCCTTTGCCCACGGCAATGTGAAGGCGAGCTGGATGGATGCGGGCGCTGGAAACAACGGCCAGCAGGGTAGGCCGGCGGGCGGTGTGGCTCTGGGGGGGCAGGGACCGTCGCATGTGGTCTCCGCAGAAGCGCAGTTGCACCAGCCGACCGGGGAGGCTACTTTCCGGGGAAAGGCGCGGCTGTGGCAGCAGGGCAATTCAGTGGCTGCGCCGGTGATCGTGCTTGACCGGGAACGCCAGATGCTGGTGGCTCACACCACGGATGCTGCCGACCCCGTGCGGGCTGTGCTGGTGAGCGCGGGTGGAGCGACGCCGGGCAAAGACGCTGCGAAAACCAGTCAGCCGTCGGTGATTCGTGTGCGCGGGGGCGACCTGAATTACTCCGATGTGACGCGCAAGGCCGTGATGCACTCGGGCGTTCTGGGCGCGGTTACTGCCGAAACCGGAACCGCGACTTCGACTTCGGATGAGGTGGAAGTGATATTGCTGCCGGCTGGCAAGGGTGTGCAGGGGCAAGCGCAGGTGGACCACATGACGGCGCGCGGCCATGTGGTGCTGACCAGCGAAGACCGGCGCGGAACCGGGGAGCAATTGGTTTATACGGGCGCGACGGCCGAGTACGTTCTTACCGGGACAGCGACGGTGCCGCCGAAGATGTCCGATCCGTCGCGGGGAACGGTCTCCGGCGAGGCTTTGATTTTCCGGGGGCGCGATGATAGTGTCAGTGTCGAATCTGGCAGCGGCGGACAGAAGACCAGAACGCAGACCACTGCGCCGAAGTGATGATGGCATGAGAGATTTTGAAGGAACGGCGAAAGCGAGCCAGATGGACACATTGATTGCCGAAGGTATCGGCAAGAGCTATAAGGGACGGCAAGTGGTTCGCGGAGTCGATCTGAGGATCTCCCGCGGCGAGGTAGTAGGGCTGCTGGGGCCGAATGGCGCCGGCAAAACCACCTGCTTTTACATCATCGTGGGGCTGGTCAAGCCCGATGGCGGGCGCGTAATGGTGGATGAGACTGAGATCACCGAAACGCCGATGTACCTGCGCGCGCGCAACTTCGGCATCAGTTATCTTCCCCAGGAACCTTCGGTTTTTCGCAAGCTGACAGTGGAAGAGAACATCGAGGCCGTGCTGGAAGCGCAGCCGCTGGGCCGGCGCGATCGCCGCACGAGAACCGAGCGGCTGATTCACCAGCTTAACCTCGGCCATATTCGCACCACGCGGGGCTACGCGTTGTCGGGCGGCGAGCGGCGACGCGTGGAGATTGCGCGCTCGCTGTGCATTCAGCCCAACTTCATCCTGCTTGACGAGCCTTTCAGCGGCATTGACCCCATCGCCGTGCTGGAGCTGCAAAAAATTATCTTCGACCTGAAAGCCAGCGGCATTGGAGTTCTGATCACCGACCACAATGTTCGCGAGACTTTGAGCGTGACCGACCGTGCCTATATCATCGCCGAAGGGAGGATTTTCCGCGCCGGAACGCCCCATGAGCTGGGCAACGACGTTGAGGTGCGGCGGGTTTATCTCGGAGAGGGTTTCACGTTGAGTTGATTTGACCTGCTCGAGGATAGACGTAAGGCAGGATGCCGGGATTGGGTTTCGTCAATCCCTGCGCGAACCAAAAGTGCAAGGCAATTCCAGAGAGAAATTCCCGGATTGGATGTCGCCCAATCCCGAACTGTTGTATCAAAGTGCGGCATTTTGAATTTCAGCATTTTTCTCACCCGAGTACACTGGCGGTGAGTCCGAACGGGAATCGAGTTCCTTTATGGCGCTTCTGCAACCCAAATTGAGCCTCAAGGTATCGCAGCGCCAGATCCTCACTCCGGGCCTGATGCAGATGGTGAGCGTGCTTGCGCTCAATAAGCTCGAGTTGAAGGAGATGATCGATGCCGAGATGGTGGAAAACCCCGTCCTGGAAGAGATTGACGAGTCGGTTCCAATGCTGGATGAGGTTGCGGGCCGCGAGGAAAGCCTGGCTCGCGGAGCCGAGGAGCGGTTGGAGCGTAGCGTGGAAGAGCCTGCGGCCCCACCCAAGGACCCATTCAACGAGATCGATTTCGGGTCGTACTTCCAGGATTATCTGGACCCCGGTTATCGGACACAGCCGGAGTATGAAGACAGTGAAAAACCCTCGTTTGAGAACTTTCTCTCCCAGCCTACGACTCTCGCCGATCACCTGGCGTGGCAGCTGGGATC
>JBAPYY010000085.1:0-9893 GCA_049284975.1 Occallatibacter sp. | reverse complement strand
GGAGATTGCCGCTAGTTCCCTAAGCTCGCT
The DNA here is from genome assembly GCA_049284975.1 of Occallatibacter sp. Taxonomy (GTDB): domain Bacteria; phylum Acidobacteriota; class Terriglobia; order Terriglobales; family Acidobacteriaceae; genus Telmatobacter. The sequence continues at coordinate 9,863 of JBAPYY010000085.1, read as the reverse complement.
CGCGCTCATCCGATCTGTATCGGGGTTACTCAGGCTGGCCCGAAGAATAGTGAGGGGCTGCGCAACAGCGTGCAGGCCCTCCGACAAATTCGAACAGAGGATATCCGAAGCGGATCTAACAGCTGGCGATCCACCGCCCACACTCTCGCTAATCATTATTCAGCACGTATCCTACGCCACGAACCGTACGTATCAATTTCGTTTCTCCCGGGAGGTCGACCTTATCGCGAAGATACTTCATGTAAACATCTACGATGTTCGTGGTGGAATCAGATGCAATATTCCACACTTCTTCCATAAGTGTTTTGCGAGATATTGCCTTGCCCACGTTGTTCATCAAGTATTCGAGAAGGGCGAACTCACGTACTGTGAGATCGATTCGCCTTGTTCCACGCATTACCCAGTGTTCCTCTCGGTTGATGGTCAAATTGCCAACATTCGACGCACTCGCCTCGGAAGTGGAGTTGCGCCGAAGCAAACATCGCACCCGTGCCAGTAATTCTAAGAAAGAAAAGGGTTTAATCAGGCAATCGTCTGCTCCTCTCTCGAGTGCCGATACCAGATCTTCGGTACGGTTCCGAGCCGTCAAGACTAGAATCGGAAGTCTCGGCTGGCTCAAACGAACTTGTCCAATGACAGCCATTCCGTCCATCTTGGGCATGTTTAGATCTAGAATCACTAGATCGAAAGCAGACTCCCGAATCACGTCGCACCCTGCCTCGCCGTCGTGACATACCTCTACGGAGAAATTCCTGCGCTTTAGTTCGCGAATGAGGAACTTACCGAGGGGAATATCATCATCGACCACCAGGATCTTTGATGTGGACAATAACTTGGCTCTGTCAATTAGAGAATCTTCCAGAGACGTGTCCCCGACGGGCGCCGCTGGAAGCCAATTCGAACGCGCATCTTCAGCGGGCAATTCCGCTGGCACTTGTGGCGAACCCATTTATCAGCCCCCAAAAAAGAACACAATTGTGCTATCCGTAGATTAGGTAATATGATTTTTCAATAGCGGAGCTAAAGTAGACCACAGAGTACCGCATGAGCGGCGCTTTGTGGTCTACTTTAGCTCCGGCGTTCATATAAATTGTACCATTAAGATTGCATTAGCAACAGCGTTAGAACCACAGCGTGTGCAAGTGCTGAGCACAATAGGCTTAGGAAAGAGAATACAAGACCGAACTACAAGCGCTAGCGATATTCGGACCCGAGATGGCGATGCATTTAAAAAATACTGAAAATCTAGCGACTTAGGACCGATAGATATAAAGATCAGCGTAACCGGCATGCTCGTCCAGCCTTAAGTAGCGAAGGGGACCCCAAAGAATGAGCGACTTAGAGAGTGTCCGAAAATTTGAGTTCAGGCCTTGCCGCATGAAGGCGGGTTTCGACCTCACTTTCCTTGTAGAAGGAGAGACGGTACACGGAACATGCAGAGACCTCAGTGGTTCGGGAGTACGCGCCGAATTCGACGGCCTGGTGGTTATTGGCAGCACCGGGGAACTGATTCTCCGTCATCCTTCGGGCTTGCTCAATCTGGAAGCCCAGGTTGCCTATATCGAGAAAAGCCAGGTAGGCCTGGTTTTCCTCTTCAGAACGCCGTCGGAACGCGCATTGGTAGCCCGGCTTATCTCCGCTATCGCAAGTGACGACGTTGTGCTCTGGTTGAAGTAAGGATTCTGGTCTCCTGATCCTCTGTGCATTTTCCGAGGGCAATGTGGTCGGCGATGTTCCGGACTACTTCAACTTGGTCCGCTTACCAAGCCTGTGGCACTCTTTAAGTGCCATCACGAAGGTCGTGAGAGCGCCTAAGGCATTAGGCGGGGGACAGGTGCCAGGCGCGCTCGCAGCAATTGGAAATCTTCCAGCGGTACTGGGCGACTAAACAAAAAGCCCTGAAACGAATGGCAGCCCATGCGAGTAAGAGACCGCCTTTGCTCTTCAGTTTCCACGCCCTCGGCGATTACTGAGAAACCCATTGCCTCACTCAAGGATATGATGCTCTGAGCAATAGCTCCGCTGCCGCCATCAACCAAGATGTCGCGGATGAACGATCGGTCGATCTTCAACTGGTCCAATGGCAGGCGCTTTAGGTAAGTGAGCGATGAATAACCTGTGCCGAAGTCGTCTACAGAAAATTTCACGCCTTGGGACTTAAGATCTGTCATCTTGGCGATAACGTCCTCGACGTCATGCACCAGGATGCTCTCGGTTAGCTCCAACTTCAAGTTCCCCGCGTTGGCTCCGGATTTGCGCAAAGCCGCCAACACTTGCTCAACGAAGTCCCGCTGCCGGAACTGGTATGCGCTGATATTAACGGCAACCGAAATTGAGGCCGTTTCCGCATGGTTTGCCCACGCTGCAATTTGCCTGCACGCGGTCTCCAGCACCCAGTTTCCCAGCGGCACGATCAGCCCCGATTCCTCTGCGATAGGAATGAACTCGTCAGGAAGCACGAGACCGCGGCTCGGATGCTTCCAGCGCAACAGAGCCTCGGCGCCGACCAGAAGGCCTCGATCCATTTGAGCCTGATAGTAAAGTTGAAACTGGTTTCTACATATCGCCTGATGGAGATCATTCTCCATCGACGCGCGGGCGTTTACCGCAGCTTGCAAGGCCGGAGCAAACAGATGCAAAGAGTTGCGTCCTACCATTTTTGCAGAGTACTTTGCAATGTCGGCCTGTTGTAACGCCCCTCTCGCGCTTTCTTGATTATTTCCAAACACGGTGATTCCGATGCAAGAAGTGATACGGCATTCCCGGGCGGCGAGGCAGTACGGTTGGCTTACGATAGCTAGTAGTTTCTCAGCAACTCCCTTGGCCTGGGCTGCCGCATCTTCGGGAGATTCGCTCAGGTCTTCAAGCAACACGACAAACTCATCTCCATCTTGCCGCGCCACAGTATCACCTTCACGAAGACACGTTGTGAGACGGAAAGCGACTTCTTGAAGCATCAGGTCGCCCGTTTCATGGCCAAGCGTGTCATTCAGCGTCATGAAATCGTCCAGGTCAATGACTAATAGCGCCCGTTGGTGGGCTTTCCGACCGCTCAAGGCCGTCGGCTTTTCCAGGCGATCAAGCAGCAGACGTCGGTTGGGCAGGCCTGTCAACGGGTCGTAGAAGGCAAGCTTATTGATCTCCTGCTCTGAAATCGTGGCATTTGATAGGGCTAACGCTCGCATGTTATGAATACGCTCGGTTACATCCCTCATGATCGCAATGTAGCCGGTGGTCTTGCCATTTGCATCACGCATCGGTGCAATTCGCATTTCTTCGTTGTAAAGAGTGCCGTCCTTGCGCCGGTTGATTAGCTCTCCCTGCCAGATTTTCCCGGACTGAACAGTGCTCCACAGTCCTTCGTAAAACTCCATTGGTTGTTGTCCTGACTTGAGGAGCCGGGGACATTGTCCCACCGCTTCAAGGCTGGAGTATCCCGTCATCGATGTGAACGCAGGATTTACGAACAGGATCGTCCCGTTTGTGTTGGTGATCACGATGGCGTCGGCGGCTTGCTCTACGGCCCTATTCAAGCCTGCAGGCCCAAGACTGTCGTTTGTCGAGCCCACATTCACCTCGATCGGAGATCATCCGCATTGCTCATATCGGCAAAGATGTCCAGATTTTTCGACACAATTTAACGCCGCCTTCTTGGAACGTCGGCCTATCAAGATGAAACGAACATCTGACGAGACACCGCGCCCCCGCTTGACTCCGCTGCGATCGCCGTTCGTTATTTGATGGGCGGCAGCGAGCCGGTGCTGACGGCCACAGGCTGCTGAGCAGGATTGACGACGTATTGGACAATTAGGGTGATCCTTCGGTTCGAAGCGTCTTCCGGCTGCGAAGGCTTGCGCAGTTTTCGATCAGCAAAACCGCGCACTTGCGCTACCTGCTTTGGTCCTATGCCGTTACTCTCCATGAGGCGTCTGGCTGTATTCGCGCGGTCGGTCGATAGCTCCCAATTACCATAGGCCGACGAACCCGAGTATGGCTTGGAATCGGTGTGGCCTTCAATCGATAGTAGATTCGGCAACTTGCCCACTTCGGGGGCTAATATGGTCAGCACGCTCCTTAGTATGGGTGTTGGCTCTGCGCTCCCTGTCTCGAAAAAGGTTCCATGAGGATCTTCCATCAACTCGATCTGCAGACCTTCTGGAGTGACGGTCATCTCAATTAACTTCTTGAGCTTTTCGAAGTCCTTCATCTTCTCCATTGACCTCATCAGGTCGTTCTTCAACTTTTCCATGTCTTCTTTCTTGACGGCTGCGGCATCACCAGCCCCACCAAGCCGCGTTCCCGTCTTTTGCGCAGTGCCGTTTGGGTCTCGGAAATACCCACCGACAGCCGTTTGTATGGGCTTGCTGGTGTTCATCAGCCATAACACGATAAAGAGCGACATCATCGCGGTGACAAAGTCGGCATAGGCCACCTTCCAGGCTCCGCCATGGTGGCCACCGTGGCCGCTCTTCTTCCTGACTATGATGATTTGATCGTCGCTTCCCATGGTTTTCCTAACCTATGCTGCTTCGGGTATAGCCTGAGGCTCTCCAAGTTTTTCTCTGCATGCTTTCTCGACTTCGATAAAGCTTGGACGAGAGTGCTCGGGAATTGCGCGGCGACCCATTTCTACCGCCATAATGGGAGCGGTGCCCTTGATAGATGCGAGCATCAGCACACGGAGCACGTGATAGTAGCTGTGTTCTTCGTCCACGATCTTCGACATGAACGAGGCCAGCGGCCCGACCAGTCCATAGCAGAGCAGAATTCCAAGGAAAGTGCCGACAAGGGCAGCAGCAACGTGGGCACCGATTTCCTCCGGCGGGCCACCGAGCGACCCCATCGTCACCACCACACCAAGAACCGCGGCAACAATCCCTAACCCGGGCAGCGCGTCCGCCATGGTCGTCAACGCCTGGGTGGGTTGACTTGCCGAGTGGTGATGCACTTCCATATCGAGCTCCATCATCTGGTCAATATCGAATGCGCTCACTCCACCGGTGATTGCCATACGCATGGTGTCACAAACGAAATTGCGAGCATGATGATCCGCAAGGAACAACGGGTATCTTGAGAAAATCGGACTCTTTTCCGGATCTTCAATATCGCCTTCAATTGCAATCGCGCCCTCTTTGCGAGATCTGGCCAAGAGGTCGAACATCATTTTCAATGTTTCCAAATACCTTTTCTGGGAAAATGGAGATCCTTTGAGTACACCGATCAGCCCAGAGATAATCTTCTTCAAGATGTGGATCGGATTGGCCGTCAATACTGTACCGATTGCAGCTCCGAGGATGATAAGTAGCTCGGCTGGCTGGAGAAGGACGGCAATTTTGCCCTTTTCCATCAAGTAGCCCACGACTACACAGGCGAATACAAGGAAAATTCCGCCAATCGAAGTCATTCCGTATTCCACCTCCCCGCCTGATCGACGCCTTCCGCCAAGCCAACAGGCTGTGATGCAGCGGAGGAGCCTGTAATGAAAGAAACTTGCTCCTCATCTATCGGCAGAACCTGGTACCTCGTCCAACGAAAGTCGAGGGAGGTCAAGCTGTGTCCGCAGTTGGGTGGGTTGAGCATCACAACGAGTGAGCTTGCACTTGAAACCACAGGGCTTACCTGCCGGGACGGTGTGGTGCATCACCGCTGAAGGAGATGAAGGCCGCCTACTGTCAGGGGAGTAGCCTGAAGTGGAAAAGACGGGGACGGCATCGTCCTTGGACCACGAAGCCCGAAGAGAGGGCTAAGTAATTGAATCAAGAGATCGACGCACTTAATTAACGAAGCCAACTCGCAGGAAACGCCTATTGAGAAAGCCGCACTCGAGATCAGGGGGTCGCGTTACACTGCCCGTGCGTGTGCGGTTCAAAAGTCGAGTGCTTTGCTATAGGCAACCAGTTTGGTTCAGGCCATTTCCTTCCGTTCGACAAACCGCTTTACAGTTGTAACTATCAACTCTTCAACCAGATCCTCAAGTTGCCTTCGAACTTTTTGGCTTAGAAGAGGGAATTGGAAGCCAACTTTGGCGTGCGCTCGAGTCCCACTCACCTGGCCCGGCACGTGGAAGGGCAGGTTGTTGATTTGAAAGGTCAGTTCCACCTTTGCGTCTTGTGTAAGGCTCTGCGGCTCTTGCAATTCCATCAGGCACCCTCCCGCACTAAGATTCACAATCTTTGCCGGATAGAATGTCTCACCAGTGCGCATTTGGATCCCCGCGCTACCCATACATGAAATTCGGGTGTGGCGCCGTTTTTCCACGGCATCTTTAGATGAGGACTTTATTAGAAAATCCTCGATCAGCTGGGCAATAAGATCCTCAATTCGCCCTCGAACTCTGGCGCTCAGGAGAGGGAATTGAAATCCAATTTGGCGGTCCGATCGAATTGCTCTTACTTGTCCCCACACTCTAAATTTCAGATCGTCAACCCTAAACGTAAGTTCAACAATCGTGTCTTGAGAGAGTCGATGCGGCTCGTTAAATACAATCAGGCATCCTTCGGCACTTAGATTCGCGATTCTAGCGAGGCATGGAACTCCGCTGGCGTCCAATTGAACACCGGCTGTACCTGCGCATTCAAAACGAGGGTTTCGCCGCCGTTGCTCGGCCATTTTCCGCGACCTCATTTGATATATGCTTCGTTGTGAGCTCGGCGAATGCAATTCGAGTCAATCACCATGCCGAATCTCATATCTCCGAAGCCGGCAACTGCGTTTCCATCCCTGCGGCCGGCTTTCAGAGGTAGGTTCTTTCCGAAGTCTGATGTTGACGCAGGTACTATCGGCATATCAGCGGATACTTTGCAGCAACTCTGCGTTGATCTGGTGCGGCTTCTCTTTTGTCGAAAAGTTGGAGGACAGGCTTGCATTTTCATCGCTTTTGAGACTTCTGCGTGGAATCTGTGACATAGAGGGCACTCAACTTAGTAATTCAATTGAAATACGACGAACTGTTTGACCGCGATGGGGTAGAGCAGATTTATTTAGACCACTTCGCAGCTCGGAGTCTTTGATGGTCTTGCGATCAGCACAAAACTCGTCGAGTTGGCTTCAGGGCGCCCACCGTCGGGTGCGTCAGGCCTTATTGCGAATCAAAAGGTAAGGAAGTGCATCGAGGGCGATTAGCTTTAATCGGAGGAACTGGCTGGTCAAGTGGCAGCCAGTTCCTCTTCAGGAGCAGCGGGATGTGGGAGTAGAAAGGGAATATTTATCTTGACAACGAACGTCAGCGGCACTATAAATGACTGGTAGTCATAATTGCCCAACGTTCACGTATGAGCTCGCCTCCGTGCTCATAGTTGGTTAAGGTGCGAGATGAGCAGCGGTCACTCAATTCACCCTCCGATACTCTCAGCTGCACTGGGCAGCGAGGATCTGCCCCACCTTCAAGGCATGGGACGCCGCCAGCGCCGCGCTGCGGAGACGCGGCTTCGATTGTTCCGGTGCGCTCTGCAACTCTTCGCAGAGAGGGGCTTAGCCAACGTGACCGTGGAAGACATTACAGAAGCCGCGGATGTGGGCAAGGGAACGTTCTTCAACTACTTCGAGAGCAAGGATCACGTACTGGGAGTAATGGCCGAGATCCAGCTTGGGAAAGTGCGGGAAGCACTGCAATTAGCCGGGCAACACAAGCAGACAACTTATTCTGTGTTGCGCCACTTGTTTCATCGCGCCGCTGAAGAGCCGGGACGCAGCCCCGACCTGGCTCGGGCGTTGATTTCCTCATTTCTCGCCAGCGAGGCAGTTAGGAAGATTATCAAAATTCACATGTATGAAGGCTGCAAGATGATCGGAAAGGTTGTGGCGGCAGGGCAAAAGAACGGAGAGATCGACTCTGGGCTGAAGAAGGAAAAGGTGGCGACCCAGGTGCTTCAGGCGTTTATGGGAACCGTCCTGTTCTGGTCGCTGCATGAGAAGCCTTCGCTCGATGTCTGGATGGAAGACAGCTTTCAACACTTCTGGAGAGGGGTAGCTATCTCCGCACAAGAGCCGAAACCATGAAACGACAATTCCGCAACACCGCGTATATTTGGGTAGTTAGCTTGGCCGCGAGCATCACCGCAGTGGCGCAGCAGCCGGCACCCTATCGACTCACTCTGCAGGACGCAATCCAGAAGGCGCTCCAGGCCAACCTGAGCGTGCTGGTTGCTGGCACACGAGTTGAAGAGGCTGAGGGTGCGCGCGTGCGCCGACTGTCGGCAGCGCTGCTCCCGCGCGTGAACGCCGAGACTTACGCCAACGTGCAGAACCATGATCTGAGAGCTGAAGGGCTATCCTTTAGCGGCCTTCCAATTCCAAGTGTTGTAGGACCGCTTTCAAACTACGATTTCCGCATTTATGCGCAGCAGAATGTGGTCGATCTTGGAAGTTACAGGGAACTCAAGGCCAGCGAACGCGCCCTCGACGCCGGGAGAATGGATGAACGCGATGCGCGAGACTTGATTGTGCGCGCGATTGCCTCGCTTTACCTGAACGCGCAGTCAGCTGCAGCGCGCGCCGATACCGCTCAGTCACGCGTGACCGATTCGAATGCGCTTTACAAGCTGGCCAAGGATAAACACGACGCAGGAACGGCAACCGGCGTGGATGTACTTCGCGCCGAGGTGCAAATGGCCAACGACCGTCAGGCGCTGCTGGTGGCCGAGAACCAGACCAAGCAGGCGCTGCTGGAGTTGGCGCGAAACATGGGGATGAATCCGGGAACGCCGCTGGAACTGGCAGAGCCGCTCAATTACAGGCCGTTAAATCAGCCGGAGATTGAAACCCTTGCATCCGCCGCGCTTGTGACTCGCGCCGATTATCTTTCGCTTGTGAGCCAGAAAGAGGGGCTGGTGGAGCAGCAGCGCGCCAATCACGCAAGGTCTTATCCAAAGTTGAGTATCAACGGAAATATCGGAGAGATTGGGCGGAGCATTGGCAGCGTTCAAACCACGGGTCTGATTCAGGGACAGATTGATTTCACACTCTTTGACCGCGATCGGAATGGTGAAGCGCAAGAGCTCGCAAGCCGCGTGAAACGCATGGACGATCAGATTAGCGATCTGCACCGCGGCATTGAAGAGGACTTGCGCGCATCGTTGCTGAATCTGGATTCCGCGAACGAGCAGGTGATTGTGGCGAGAGAAGGCCAGGAACTAGCACAGCGTGAATTGGAAATGGCGCGGGATCGTTTCCAAGAGGGAACGGCCAACAACGTCGAAGTGATTACCGCACAGGACGAACTGGCGCGCGCCGAGGAGAACTACATTCTTGCCGTTTCCAGTCATGTAGACGCAAAGTTTGCGCTGGCGCGCGCCATGGGCGATACGGAGAGGAACATTCTTGAGTTCATGGGAAAACAGTAAGCAGCGTTGGCAGCGACGGAAATTGATAGTCGCCATGCGAGGGTCGAAGCGATGAAGCGAATTATTCCAATCTTGATTCTATTGGCCAGTGCGGTTGCGGCGGGCGTTTACCTTTATCCGCGCCTGGTCAAGAAGCCGGCACCGGCGAACCAACTCACGCTCTCCGGCAATATTGAGGCGCATCAGAGCCTGGTGGGCTTCAAGGTGTCGGGGCGCATTGTCGAACTGCCCGTCGAGGAGGGTCAGCAAGTGGCACAGGGCGCACTGCTGGCTCGATTGGACAGCGCCGATTACAAGCAACGAGTCAGCGTAGATGAAGCTACGGTGAGGGTGCGCGAATCGAATCTCGCGCTCATGCTGGCTGGAACACGCCATCAGGAAGTGAAGGCAGCGCAGCAAACCATGATTGATGCCGAAGCTGATTTGGACGAGAAGAAGATTGATAACGAGCGCGCTCAGAATCTTTTTGCCAAGGACGAAGTTTCAGCGCAAGAGCGAGACCTGGCGGCGACAGCGCTGAAG
>JBAPYY010000084.1:0-5612 GCA_049284975.1 Occallatibacter sp. | reverse complement strand
AAAACCGAATTCGGAGAGTCAGCTCGAGCCCAGGATCTGACATGGTATATGCGCCTCTGCCGCTGACGTCTTCCTTGACTGAGTTACTCCGCGGTGTTCGGGATCGCTTGCACGATCAGTCTTGCAGTTCTGCGACATCTATCGCTATTGCCGGACTGGCAGTTCGTCTGGAATTTGGCAGCGAGGCTCTCCGAAGGAAGATCGCACCGGCGTTTGGCCACCTTGAGACCGCCGATATTGCAGAACCACAGCTCACCATTTTTGTTCGCGAAGAAGCTTCGCTCTTCGAGCGCGTCTTCCTCCTGACCGAGTTCAGAACCATCACCGATGAAAACGAAATTTGGCTGGAAGAGGGCCAGGAGTATTCCGTAATCCTGCAAAGGCAGGGACAGTTCGTAGCAGTGGTGGAGTGGACAAACGAGACCGCTTACTGGCTCGTGCCGGATGCAGCTTCCATCCCCTATATACTTCGTGCACATTCCCTCCAGCCGCTGCTGACTTATTGGCTGGGCAAGCAAAAGCGATACCTTGTTCACGGAGCCGCAGTTGGGACTGGGAGGGACGGTGTTCTGATCCTGGGCCACAACAATGCAGGCAAGTCCACCACAGCGCTAACTTGTCTACTGGACGGGATGCTGTATATTTCAGACGATCACTGCCTCGTATCCCTCGACGGAGAAGCGCTAGTGCACAGCCTTTACGGAACGGGCAAGGTGTTTTTCGAGGAGATGGACCGTTTTCCTCTACTGGCGCCTGCCGCCGATACGCGCGACCGGCCGGACGGCGAGAAGGCGCTGTATTTCCTTGCCAGCCTTCCTGCTGCGCACCTTGTGCGCTGCCTGCGGTTGCGTGCTATTCTTCTGACCCGGATCATGGATGCGCCACGAACAAAGTTGAGAGCAACCGACCAGGCAGAGGCGTTCAGGGCGTTAGTGGAGAGTTGTGCACTGCACGCCTCAGCTGCCCGGGCCCAGGCCTTGCGGTGTTTCAATGGGATAGTTCGGCAGTTGCCCGCCTATTTCCTTGAACTCGGTGCCGATGTGCGCTCCACGCCGCCAGTGATTCGCGAGTTACTCGCACGCCTGTCCGATTGAACAGGAGAGAGCAAATGCAGCCGAATCTGATTAGTGCGATCATTCCCGCCTACAACGCAGAGAAGTATATCTCGCAGGCGATCGACAGTATTCTGGCGCAGACTTATCGGCCGATCGAAATCATAATCGTGGACGATGGCTCAACGGATGGCACGGCAGCGATCGCCAGATCCTATTCCGGAGTGCGCTACGTTCACCACTGTAACCAGGGACCTGCGGCAGCCCGGAATGCCGGACTGGCGCACAGCACGGGCGACTTGATCGCATTTCTCGATGCCGACGATTTCTGGCCGCGGCACAAGCTTGCGGAGCAATTTGAATACCTTACGGCGCACCCGGAACAAGGTTGTGTGATCGGAAGATGGCAGAACTTTCTTGAAAAGGGAATTGAAAGGCCCGACTGGATACCGGAATCCAAATTCCAAGAGGATGTAGTCGCTTTAGGGCTGCAAGGGACTCTGATCCATCGATGGGTGTTCGACCGGGTGGGTGGTTTTAACCCCCGCTACTGGCACAGTGACGACTTGGATTGGCTTGTCAGAGTGCGAGAATCAGGCATTTCGATCGGCTTCATGTATTCAATCATGGTGTATCGCCGAATTCACGGAGATAACATCTCCCAGAATCAAAATGCAGCGGCCAAGGAGAGGGTCCAGAGCTTGAAGGAACACATGGACCGCGTGCGTAAAAGGCATTCGAGGCCTTATGCGGAGCCGGACTTTGGCTAGAGCGTTCGCCAATTCGGTCAATGGAGCGCCCTGGAGATATCTCTGGCGGTATCTTGGCTGTCTCAGGTTGGAGCTTGCGGGCTGTGTGCTTCTAGCCATTTTGCAGAGCGTGAGCCTGTTACCCATCGCCTGGCTGGTTCGACGCGCCTTCGATTCCGCGATTCCGCATGGTGACGTCCGCGATTTGCTGCTGCTGGGGCTGTGCATCCTGCTGCTGACGGCAGGCGGCGCCTGCCTCGCCCTAGTCACACGCTTAGCCGCGCTCAGGACGACCAAACTGGCCATAGCGGCAATCCGCCGCGACCTGGTGACCCACTGTCATGCGTTGCCGCGCACATATCACGACACGGCCAACCGGAGCGAGTTGCACACGCTGATGGTGCAGGACACGCAACTGCTGGACGTCATGCTTAACGCGTTTATCTCTTTCGTGCTTCCTTCCCTTGTCCTGTGCGTCGGCCTAATCGCGTTAATGGCCATTCTCAATGCAAGACTTCTGGGTTTGCTTGCGCTCGTAACACCAGTTCTTTTTCTTGCGAACCGCAGTCTGGCATCCGCCGTCAAACTACACGTCGTGCGCAATCGGGATTCCTTTGCCCGCTTCAGCAGCGGCGTGCAGTTCATGCTGCGGCGCATCGATCTGACTCACTACCAGTCCGCAGAAGCAATGGAGACGGGGCGACAGCATGAGAACATTGAGAGCCTCCGCATCCATAGCGGGCGCATGGCCTGGCTACAGACGGCCTACGGACAGGCGCATACAGCCGCCGTGATGCTGGCCGGCATCATGATTCTCGTGGTGGGCGGCATGCAGGTGGCGGGGGGGCATTTGTCAGTGGGCAGCTTGCTGTCGTTTTATGTGGCTACTCTATTCCTGAACTCCAGTTTGCAGCAATTCTTCAGCTCGGTCCCGCAGTTGATCGAGGGGCATCAGGCCCTTGCCGCGCTGAGCTCTTTTGCCGGCGAAGATGCGTCCCCGCTTTACACCGGGACCGAGAAGAGCGCGATCAGGGGCTTGATTGAGTTGGATTCTGTGAGTTTCAGCTACGGGCGCTGGCCTGTGTTAGAGGACGTGTCGCTGCGGCTCGAGCCGGGATCGGTGACAGCCATTGTGGGTCCTAACGGCGCTGGAAAGACTACGGTGGCGCGTCTCATCCTTGGTCTCTATCGGCCGCAGAGCGGCAGGATACTTGCCGACGGCGTTCCCTATGATCACCTCGATATTGCCTGGCTGCGTCGTCACATCGCCTTCACGCCACAGGATCCGATCTTGTTTGCGGGAACGATCTGGGAAAACATCACTTACGGGCTCTCTATGCAGGAATCCGATGAGTACGCGTTGCGGGCCTGCCAGGCTGCTCTGGTGGACCAATTCGTGCGGTTGCTGCCGCGTGGCTACAACACATCCATCGACGACGATGGCGGAGTCATCTCAGGCGGGCAGCGGCAGAAGATAGCGATAGCGCGTGCTTTGGCGCGCCGGCCGCGGTTGCTGATCCTGGATGAGCCCACCAATCACCTTGACGGCGAATCAGTGCAGAAGCTACTCGAAAACCTGGATTCGTTGCCAGGACATCCCGCTGTCCTTGTTATCACACAGGATCTCAATTTCGCCCAGATATCGACGCAACGTTATCTACTCGATGGCAGGAGGCTGATTTCCAATCAGTTTGCTCGAATTACCGCACCGGGACCGCAGTCAGGTGAATATTTTGGGGCCGATGTCATATGTTGATTGAGACTGGACAATACATCGAACCGCGTGCGTTGCCTCTGGAGGAGCAGCGGCAGATTCTGAGGGCGGCGTTGCAGCCTGGTCCGGAGGCGCGTGAAGAGGCCATTGAGTGGCTTCCACGGGCTGACATCGAAACCATGGGGTTTGACTCCCTGCGGCTGATGCCGCAGCTTTACGAACGACTGCGCATGGAGGGGATCGACACTCCTTTGCTGCCTAGGCTCAATGGCCTGAAGAAGCATGCCTGGTCGAAAAACAACCTCCTTTTACGCCGCGCCAACGATGCCATTCGCGCTCTACAGCAGGCCGGGATCGACGTCATGGCGATCAAGGGCATTGCCCTGATTGTTGCCTACTACCGCGATTACAGCTTGCGCCCTATGTACGATGCGGATTTGCTGGTTCCCCACCAGCACGCGCGCGCAGCGTGCCAAATTCTAGCCCGCCATGGATGGACAAACGAATTTGTAAACCCAGAGAACCCTCACTTGATTGAGCAGGCGTTCCAGTATTTACATGCGGCTCACCAATTCGACCCCCTAGGAAGGGATCTGGACCTGCACTGGAATCTCCTCGCCTATCGCCTCGGCCCGGGCGTCGATGACGACTTCTGGGCTGGTTCGGGCGAAGCGGTTCTCGGCGGTCAAAAGGTCCGAATCCTTAACCCCGCCGATCAGCTTCTTCACATCTGTGTTCATGGAACTGATTCGCCTCCCATCCGGTGGATTCCTGACGCGCTTGCCGTTCTTCGCCGCACATCAGATCTCAACTGGGACCGGCTTCTGGCGCAGGCACACAAGAAAAATCTCACGCTCATGATCAGCCGCGCGTTGGAACATGTCCAGCGCGACTTCGCGGACCATGTGCCTGCCGAAGTCCTGACGGATCTCCACAGATCGCGCGTGTCCATCTTTGAGCGCTACGAATACTGGCAGCTTAGCGGGCCGGTAAACCCCTTCTTTGGATGGCTGCCTAGAACACTCTATCGATTTCTTTGTCGGTCCGGCGGAAACCCTCTGCCCGTCAGGTTGCGCCTCTTCTTAGACTTTCTTTGTTTCGAATGGAAGGTTCCAAGAAAATGGCAGTTGCCCGCAGCGTTCTGCCGAAGGGCCACAAAGAGGATACTCGGATACTTCGGGAGGCATCTTGAGGCCTAGCTACTATTGATCACTGCATAAAGAACGCAATGAATTAGTGCAAGAAAGAAGCCAACTCCGACTGGGCGATACAGCCGCGCAGTTTTTGCTGAGAGTTGCGAATGCCGTCGCTGAAGCAGGCTGCCAGCCGCCCAAACAGGTTGATCTTGCGAGCCGCCTCGTGAAGCAGTACTGACCCGCCATCGCTGGAGACTTGGCCGGCGTAAACCCGGATTCCACGCCATGAGAACAATGAGCTGTAAATCCGAACGCTTCTTGATTACACTCTGTCATAGGAATGGCCGCTTCGGCGCGGCTACAACTACGCTTCGACAACGCAGTTATGCCATGAAAAGATAGCCTTTCCAAGCCCTTTTTCTATCTGCCGTCACCAAAATCAAAAATGCGCCTGTGAAAAATGCGGGTTAACCCTACACCTTTTGTGGCCGCAAAATCCTACGGGAGGTCGAACGATTGCCAGAGGGCGATGATACGGGGCAATAGGTTGCCGATGCCGTGAGCTTACAGTGGGGTATAAGATGCCATTTCACTTGCAAGCCAGCACCATCGTCGTGCGGCCTCCGGCGTCAGTGTAGCGAGGCGGCCGTACATTTGAGGTAGGGCTGTTGGGATTTGATTAAGCCTGTCCGGGTAAAGACGGTCCAGCAACCCTGCGAATTGGGCAAAGTCATAGGCGTTTTCAGCTCCGCCCAAAAGCGGTGCGGCAATTCGCTTTTCGAACAGGTCGCGAGAGGCGGTCGGGTTGTATTTACTGCCAAAATCAGTCAGCGCGAGATAGTTGAGTTCCGCGCCGGTAAGCAACGGTGACACCTCGCCAAACATAGTAATGTGAGCGCTATGTAAAGTGCATGTGCTAGGAGGACAAGCGTGCAGCCTGAAGCTGCTTCCATTTGTCCGG
>JBAPYY010000083.1:0-9240 GCA_049284975.1 Occallatibacter sp. | reverse complement strand
GCTGAGCAGCGCCGCAAACTGATCCGTGTTATAGCGCCTGCTGGAAAGATTCAGTTGATTGGAGCGTTGAATCAACTCGAGACACCGATCTATCTCTTTCTGTACGTTAGGCCGGAAGAGTCGCAGTTTCAGTTGGCACGAGCGTAGAAACTCAATATGATTTGCGCCAAAACCTTCTTGAATCTTTTCGCGTTGTATCTCGATCACGTAGGATTTCCGCCGGGAAGCGCCGGTCTCCGTCATGGGGACGTCGAACTCCGCCAATCCGCGCAGTTCCGTCAATTTGTTGTCTGGATAGACTCGAACCATGGGCAATGCATTTGCGACTTCTTGCCTTTCGAATGCAGAGTCATCGATCAGTGCGAAAGTGTCAATGTTAATGTTCAAGCGGCATGCAATTTGCTGAAGGTTTGTGCTCTTGGCGCCCCAGTTAATGGCTGGATAGAGAAAGTATTCGCTTAGCCCGAATTGCTCCAACGCGGTCATCGCCTCTTCGTGGCTATTCTTGCTCACAATGGTCTGCAGGATGCCCCGCTCATCCAACCAGCGGACCATTTTCTCGGCCTCCGGGCGAATGCGAATATTCTCTATGCCGTCTTCGACGAGCGTGCCTTGCCAAAGTGTATTGTCAAGATCCCATGCCGCGCATTTGACCTTAGCGGCGGGTTTCGCAAGGGGCTCCCTAAGCGCATTGCGGTCTGGCAAAGAGATGTTGGCGGCTCGGTTGTTGCCATGAACGACGAAATCAAGCCAGGTGAAGACCACGCGGAGTTCCTCGTCCTTATCCGGGTAGACCGTCATCCTATACTTATCCCTGGTCCTTATTGTGAGCGGCAAAGGAATATGCAGGGAAAAGCGATTGGGGCCGAACGAGAGATCGAGAGCCTCGCGATAAAAGCAATTCCGGTTCTTTCTCACTTCAACAATAAGGCGGCACGGCTCGTGCTGAAAGCTATAACATTCCAAAATAAAATCATCGAATGCTACCCCGCGCTTTCCCAGCTTGTCCAGCAAGTACTGCCTGAATAAAAAGAACGCGCTATTAAAGCGGTGCGCCGCCTTGATAACGTTGAGTGCGCGCGCCGCGACATTCGCCATCGCGGTTACCGCTCTGTCTGTTTTGTCCAGCAAACGAATCCAGAAGGCCGGCATATATCTGCCCGTCAGCCGCGCCTCCAATTTTCCCCAGCGGCGAAAGCGAAGGTCCGCTCCATACGGCAGCAAGCCTTGAAAGTCGTGATTCCTTACGATTCCATATACAAAGCGCGCGCACTGCCGATCTCTCCGTGGCTCGTAGAGCGGGCAACTGGTGAAGCAGAGCGGCACTGCGCACTCTGTGCAGTGCTCCTGCCAGTGCAAGAGCATTGCGCCACAAATTGAATGATCCAATCCGGACTTCCGGGCATCTATCTTGAGCGCTTCTCGAGACCACATAGCCCGGGTAGCCCAATCAAATTCAAACATGGTTAGTGCACCGCTTCCTCTTGGCTATGCTACTCGTTGAATACTATCTGATAACGAGACCTGCGCGGCTATGGCAGTCTTCATCGTGCAACTATTTTCAGTCAGCTTTGTTTTGGACAGACTCTTGCCTCATCCCTTCCAGCGCCAAATCGAGCAGTCCTCATAATTCGCAGCGGCATATTCTCCTTCAGGCTGGTTGGCCATGATGCGATGGTCGGCAATTGCATCCGCGCGCGAGCGGGAAATCTGGCCCGAAAATAGCCTCGCAAATCCGCGCTGCCGCTCCAGCACGTGATCCTGTTCGTTGTTCACATAAATCAGATCCAGTTTTTCCGTGCGCCCCTTGACGGCCCCTGACAGAGTCTTGCTCCATGCCGTAAGCAGTCGCCGCATCACCGGCGCACTAAATGGATTAAAGAGGAATGCAAGGCATGGCCCCGCGGGAAGCCGGAAATCGACCGCATCACTACAGACGATTTTCGAGGGCGCCTGCGCTCTACCTGACGCACGCCAGGCGGCGAGATTTTTCCGCGCAATCCGCGCCAGCGTGGGGTTGAGTTCCACTCCCACCACTTGGCGAAAAGGCAACTCGGAGGCCAGCAGCACGGCTCGTCCCATCCCCGCGCCAACATCAATAAAGTTGAAGTCCTCTATCGCATCAGCCGGCCGGCTCTTTCGCCAACGGCGCATGAGCGCCTGAAAGACCGAGGGCGCAACCGCGAAGTATGCCGTCGCGTGGCGATCATGCCGGTGTCCGCTCAGCAAGTGCCTTCCGGCAACCAGCCCGCTGGTGCGCACGCCAAACTTCTCGTCGAACGGGTGCCGCGTATAGCCCTCATCAACAGTGAGCCCCGGCAGCCTTCGCCGTCCCGCACCTTTCGCGGTCGTCATCGAAACAATCTCCAACGCGCTTCAAACGCGCAAGAGCCTCCCGCATGGGGAGGCTCTGAAGTAATAAGCTCCGAAATTTATTCTAGCGCAGACGCAACGACTTGAGGGCCTCGGGCAGTCGTTCTTCGATGTTCCTGGCCTGCTCAGCCGCAATGCCGCCAAGATACATCGGCGCAGACGTGGCAGTCAGCACTAGCGCCAGGGCAATCACCGAGAAACAAAGCCCAGCGACGCCGGCCGAAACCAGCATGTGGTAGGTGTCTGCGATATCCAGGCCGAAGACGTTGAAGGCGACATGCTCCAGCGGTTTTATGTGCTTGAGAACCGCCAGTGCGAAAAGGAAAAAGAAGACCGCGAGCGAAGTCAAAACTGCCAACGTCACATCCAGGCTGCGGTGAAATTTCTGCCGTCCTCTACAGTGCGGACATTCGGCAAAATGCTGCTCGTAGTCCTTGCGCATCTCCGGAGAAATTCCTGAAATATCATAGCGCCAGCTCGCCAGGATCGAACCTGCGACTCTGTCAGTGCATTCGGTTCTTGCCATAGTTGATTAGACTCACTTTGCAAAGGATTTGTTTAGCCGCCGGGAACTTGCGCGGCCCGTGTGGCAACCGAAGGCTTTAATCAATTGATGCAAATATCAGGGTCGGATCAGCTTATGCGCCCGGTCCCATTGCATCTTCCAGGGCGGAATGCCCTGGCGACTCCCTTGCCAACCTACCTGGTACAGAGTGAAGCCGTACTCTTACCATTGTAACTCTTAGTAATCAAAAGTAAAGGGAGAAAGCGGCTCGTGTTGCGCTGCCAGGAACAGACGGTTGGACATGAGACTCGCACGACCGACAAGAGCGCGCTCGGCTGTGACCCGCGCCAGCTCTGGAAGATTATTGCTTTCAGAGAGATGCGCAAGAATCACGTAAGTTGCCTGGCCGTCGTAGCCGTCTTCGAGGAATCCCGCCGCAGCCTCGTTCGATAGATGCCCCACGCGCGATAATACCCGTTGCTTCACTGCCCAGGGGTAGGGGCCGTCGCGCAGCATCTCCAGATCATGGTTGGACTCGAGCAGTAAAAGATCCAGATTCTTCAACTGCGCCTTCACGTTGGGCGAAATATAGCCCAGATCGGTGGCAAAACCCATCCGAACCCCCTCGGTCTGGAAGACAAAGCCCACCGGGTCGGCGGCGTCGTGGGGAATCGTGAAGGGGCTGATGCTGATATCGCCAATCTCGAACGGCTCCCCGGCGGCAAAGAACTCGATAGATGGGAGCCAGGTTGGGTCCTTTGTTATTGCGGGTTCTGCCGCTTCATCAGGTACAGCCCCATTCTTGCTGTCATCCTGAGCGAGGGCAGCGAGTCGAAGGACCTGCGGTTCATTTTCTCGTCCTTCGTTCGCCTCGACCAGATCACTCTCGTCCGGCTCGCTCCCTTCCGCTGTTGCGTCGGCCTCGGCCTGGCGTTCGGCAGCCTGCTTTCGCGTCTGCTCCAGCCATTGCGCATAAGTCATTTGTTTACGTGGCGAGAGCCAACGCATCCACGCTCGGTGCGTGCCTTCAGTGAAATAAACAGGAATGCCCAGCTTGCGCGCTGTCACGGCCAACCCGCCAACGTGGTCGGAGTGCTCATGGGTGATGACGACAGCGTCCAGAGTCTCCGGCTTCTCGTCCACCAATTTCATGCGCCGGAAAAGCTCGCGGCAACTCAATCCGCAATCGACGAGAATCCGCGTATGTCCGCTGGAGACAACTGCGCTGTTGCCCTTTGACCCCGACGCCAGCACCGTGAAACGCACCATGGTTAGAGAATACCGCGAAGGGCAGTGCATTGCTCAGAGACGCGGCGGAATGGCTCGAAATCCGTTCAGTTCCTGCTCAAAAACTCCTCGTACCCGCGGCGCGTTTTTCGAAAACAATTGACACTCCGAGCCTCGGGTGGGATCATCGTTGCAACAAAAATTTCAACGACCTGGCATGGG
Organism: Occallatibacter sp.; assembly: GCA_049284975.1. Lineage (GTDB taxonomy): Bacteria > Acidobacteriota > Terriglobia > Terriglobales > Acidobacteriaceae > Telmatobacter. The sequence goes on along the minus strand of JBAPYY010000083.1, from coordinate 4,913 downwards.
GAAGAGCTGTAAGCCTCTCAGGAGATAAGGTTCGTACGACGTGAAGCAAGGCATGCGAACGCTGGTTTATGTGTTTTGTGCTGCTCTTGGATATCTCGCGGGACACTTGTTTCTCACGGGCGATTGGGCGGTCTTTGTTTCGATTCTGGTCGGTTACCACCTCTTTCTCGCATACCTTGTGTTCACAGCCGAGCACAAAGCTGGCTTCTCGCTTCCCGTTGGTGCAACCGCCCTTACTCACTCGGCCTGTATAGCGGTTATCGTTTGCCTTGGAATCGGAGGCCGCCATATACCTTTCTTCTCATTGATTTCCCTCTTCGTTCCCGCTCTCGCGCCCTTTGAGTGCAACTGGCTTTTTAGCTCCGCCAAGGAGGAGGAGGTCGTTAAGACAGCCGCGCCAGTGAATGCCGCTTTTGCCGAGGCCACCCGAGAAGATTATGCGGAGTGGATGGAGTTTGCCACAAAGCAGAAGCCGCCTTTTCCGAGACCCGGGAGCTCTCTGCCGGCTGAGTACGAACGCTGGCTGACCGCCCGCAACAACAGCCGCGCCGCAACTCCGTAAAATCGCGGCCGCATCGGGTTGGACGCACATCTAACAAAAGAATGCCGTCTAATGCTAATTTGGTAAATTCGCTGGAATTTCGATGGAGACCAGCGTACCGCGCCCAGGATTGCTTTCCACGCTGAAGCGTGCCTGGTTGCCATAAAGCACCTCCAATCGCTCCTGCACATTTTTCATGCCTATACCGGCGCCGGCGCGGTTGAGCGCCGAGGCCGGCCGGTTGCCCATGCCCACCCCGTCGTCGGCAACCTCTATCAGCACGCGATCCCCTTCGAGACGGCTGCGCAGCGTGACAGTTCCGCCTTTCAGGCGCGGCTGCAGGCCGTGCTTGATGCTGTTTTCGATCAGCGGCTGGAGCAGAATGCTGGGCACCAAAATCCCCAGAGTGCGCGGATCAATCTCCTTCTCGACGTGTAGCTTTTCTGGCCCGAAACGCACTACTTCAATGTCGAGGTAATCGTCGGTAAAGCTAAGCTCCTCGCTCAGCGGCACATAGCTGTCGTGGTCCTTCAACAGCGCGCGGAGAATGTTGGCCAGCTTGACCGTCATTTGGCGGGCCAACTCCGGCTTCATGCGGACCAGCGAGGCGATGGAGTTGAGCGTGTTGAAAAGGAAGTGGGGATTGATCTGGCGTTGCAGAGCGTCAAGCCGGGCCTCGAGTAGCAGCCGCTTCTGCTCCTCGAGTTTCATTTCGATCCGCAGCGCATTCCACACCTTGAGAGCAATGCCCACCACGATCGGAGCGCTGAGCCAGACCAGCGCCTGCAGCCAGAACTGGCTGGCGACAAGCGCGAAAAGCCTATGTGGAAAAGCGCGGGCAATCCAGTCGCGGCATGCCTCGGCGGCCAGGATGAGCACCAGCATCAAAATCTGGCGGTCGATGCGCGGTTGAGGCAGGTTGCGGCGAATCCAGCGGTAGAGGCTCAAGTCAACGAAGGGTGTGAAGGACCAGATTTCCTCCTTCTCAACATAGAGCCCCAGCAGCCCGGCGGCCAGCCCCAAAACAGCGTTGAAGGGCAGCGCTAGAAATTCGTGGTGGTAAAGAGCAGGCGCCGAGAGCACTGCGCCGCCCAGCATGGCCCACTCCGGCCCTACCAGCAGGCCCAGCAGAATAATCGTTTCAAACGAGATGTCGGCAGCCAGAAAGTTGGGCACCGCGATCCGCACCCATACGCCCAGCGTAAGTGGCACCAGGAAAAACGCCAGTAATCCCAAAGTCTGGCGGGAATTGCGCCGCTCAGCAAAGAAGAGCCGCCGGAAGGTGCTGCCGCGCGCCAGAATACTGGCGACTGAGGCGACCACTCCCAGCTTGACAAGCAGTGTGATCAGAATGAGCTTGTCGGTCACCGCGGCGTGTCCCGATGCAGCGCCTTCACCTGGTAGCCGGCGCGCTTGAGCTCTCCGGTGATCTCCTCGACCATCATTACGCTTCGATGCTGGCCGCCAGTGCAGCCGAAGGCCACGGTCAGATAGCTCTTGCCCTCTTCCACGTAGTGTGGCAGCAGGTAAAGCAACAGATCCGTAACTCGACGAAGAAACTCTTTGGTCTGCGGAAATTTGCGCACATAAGCAGCCACTTTGGGGTCAAGGCCGGTGAGTTTGCGAAATTCAGGCACAAAGTGGGGATTGGGCAGAAATCGCACATCGAAGACCATGTCCGCGTCCAGCGGCACGCCATTCTTGAAGCCAAAACTAAGGCACGAGACCAGCAGGCGCTTGGTCTCTTCTTCGTGGCCGAAGCGATCCTGGATGTGAGCGCGCAACTCATGCACGTTGTAGTTGGAGGTATCAATCAGCGTGTCGGCGACGTTGCGGATGGGGTCCAGCAGCTGCCGCTCCTCAACGATGGACCTGGAAACCGTCTCCTGCTTGCCCAGAGGATGCGGCCGCCGGGTTTCAGAGTAGCGACGCACCAGCACAGCGTCTTGCGCGTCAAGAAAAACCACGCGCGTGTGCAGCAGCGTCTTCACCTGTTTGAGAATCTCCGGAAGGCGGTCGAGTGTCTGGCCCTCGCGGACATCCACAACAATCGCCGCGCTATGAAACTCCGAGGATTTTTCCACGAGAGCGGCGAAATCGGGCAGCAGTTCAAGAGGCAGGTTGTCTACGGCGTGAAAACCCAGATCTTCAAATGCCTTGAGGACAGAAGCCTTGCCCGCGCCAGAGATTCCGGTAACGACGACCAGTTCTTTGGCCGGGACCTTCCTGGTGGGTTTCGCGCCCCGGCGCGAAGAGGTTGCACGGGACGCACGCTTGGAAATCGTCATGGGCACATCCTACACCGAATGACGCCCTTTGCGCTCCGCTGGGAGGCCACGCGGACAGCCAAAAAAGTCCATCCCTCCCTGCGTCTGTCACGAAGGCAGGCGCAGGGAGGGAACGAGCTTTCTGCTTGATGTGGCATGAGTGTGCTAGGGAATCTCTACCAGTTCCATCTGCCCGTCGCGACGGCGATGGAGCACATACAATTCCCCAGATGGATTGTGGAAGACGACCAGGTCGCGGTCACGGAATTCTGCATCCTTGACAGCTTCTTCGATGGTCATGGGCCTCAAGGAAAATGCCTCGCCATTCGTGACGACGTGCGGCTCGACAATTGCCTTTCGAACCGGAAACGAGTGAACAGCGATGGCCGTGCGAGCTTTGGAGCCGGAACGTGACGGCCTTGCTTCTTCGACGCCATCCCGCTCTTGGGAGGCGCGGGCTTTGGGCCGGACCACGGGAGGCGCCGCATGCACCTTTTCCTCTTTGGGCAGCCGTTTGCTCGCCATCCGCCGGTCGCGGTGGCGCCGCGCCTGGTTTTCAGCGTGCGCGAGAGCCTGGCGCAGCGCCGACTCCAGAGTGTCCGCCTTGCCTTCAGCCACAATAGTCTGCATCCGGGCCTTGATGGTCAACTCGGCAATCAGCAATCGCTTCTGTGTGCTGAAAACAATGCTGGCGTTCGCATTCCTGCCCAGAATGCGGGCAATCCGCTCCATACCCTCCTCGGCCTGCATACGCAGAGCCTTGGAAACCTTCACTTGTCTGGCGGTGTACTCCACTTCCATGGTCAGCCTCCGCTTCTTTTTTTCTCGCAGCCCAAAATTCAGGCTGTAGAGCTTCGGATTCTATAGCATTTGACTAACCTATGTGTAAGGACATGTCACTGTCCCTATTCCCTATTCCCTTTTCCCTGTTCTGTCACTTGTCCCGTCGTCTGCGCTGATGCGTGCTTGGAATATTCATGTCTTCGCGATACTTGGCCACCGTGCGGCGCGTCAGTTGGATGCCCTGGCTGTGGAGCAAGGCAGCCAGTTGGTCGTCGGTGAGCGGACGGCGCGCATCCTCCTCTTCGATCAGCTTGCGAACTTTGCGCTTGAGCACCAGCAGAGGAGTGTCGGCGCCCTCAGGACCGTTCGATCCTTCTGAAAAGAAAAAGCGCAGCTCGATGACCCCTTGCGGCGTGTGCGCGTATTTGTTGGCCACCGCGCGGCTGACCGTCGAGGGGTGAACGCCGATCTCTTCGGCAACTTCCTTGATCATCATCGGCCGGAGGGCCTCGATTCCCACTTCGAGAAAGTCCTGCTGCCTGCGCACAATCACTTCGCAGGTCCGTAGAATCGTGCTCTTGCGCTGGGCGATGTTGCGCATCAGTTGCAGCGCGGAGCGGAACCGCTCTTTTACGTACTCCTTTACTTCCTTATCGGTGCCTTCGGCGGTGAGCATCTGCCGGTAGCGCCGGCTGAGCCGAAGGCTGGGCAGCTCTTCCTCGTTCATCGACACCACCCAAGCGTCGCCGCGCTTGATGAACATCACATCAGGCTCGATCAGCCGCGACTGCTCGCGGTTGTACTGCCGGCCTGGCCGTGGATCGAGGGTGCGGATAAACTCGATTCCCGCGTGCGCCTCGTCGGGAGTAATCTGCGCAATTCGCGCCAGGTCTTTCACATCGCGCTTCTGCAACAGGCTCAGGTGCCGATCGACAATCAGCTCGGCCACTTCCATGCTGCGTCGCCGATCCTCAATGTGCGCCTCTGCCTCGGCGCGGAAGCTGCGATGGACATCCTCCTCCGGCATGTCGCCATCCGCCGCTTGCTTTTGAAACAACTGGGCAAACTCATGCTGTTGGGCCGCAATCTGCAGCAGCAGGCACTCGCGCAGGTCTCGGGCGCACACGCCGGCCGGGTCAAGCTGCCGCACCACCTCCATGCCACGGCGCAAGAACTCGAGCATCGTTTCAGCCGCCGGCTCCGGAACCTCCTGGTATTTGCTGAAGGCCTCTGCCAGCTCTTCTTCGTTTCCGGAAAGATACCCATCCTCATCGAGATTGCCAATAATGAACTCTGCAGCCTCGTGCAGGCTGGGCTCCAGG